>CAZOJA010000039.1:0-14474 GCA_964579955.1 uncultured Veillonellaceae bacterium
GCCAGGATCGGTGGCGAAGAGTTCGGTCTGCTGATTGCAAATGCCGATCTGGCCTTGGCAAGAAGCGTTGCCGGACGGATTCGCAGCGCAGTGGCAAGCACGCCGATAGTGATCAATGAATTTTTGACACTGGTTGTTACTGTGTCGATCGGCGTTTGCGTGAGGTGTACTTGTCCGTGCGCGCCGGATTACGAACGGCTTTATCTATACGCGGATCAGGCGCTTTATCACGCCAAGCGGCATGGCAGAAACGGCGTTTCGTATTATGATGCAGAAACAGGGAATGTTGCTCGGGTTAGTTGATGGGGAAACGGAAAGGACCGCTTGCTTTGATGATTGACACTTTTGACTTGCATGATATGGTGGATGCACTGACAGCCGCTTTGGATGCCAAAAATCCTTATACTTGCGGACACTCGGGCCGGGTTGCCGAGTTGGCGCTGATGATGGCGCTTGAACTAGAAATGTCGGAAGCGGAAAAGGTCCGGATCCATGTTGGGGCTCATCTTCACGATATCGGTAAAATCGGTATTCCTGACAGTATTTTGGATAAGCCTATGAAATTGACAGAAGCTGAAATGAATTTGATTAAGCGCCATCCGATCATCGGCTACCAGATTATCTGTAAAGCGAAAGCGTTTCGGCCTATGGCGGACATTGTGCGGCATCATCATGAACGTTTTGATGGACAAGGCTATCCAGATGGACTCTGTGGTTTGGAGATCTCCTTGGGTGCCAGAATTGTGGCGGTGGCGGATGCCGTGGATGCAATGCTGAATTCTCGCCCCTATCGACCGGCGCTTTCCATTGATGAAGCGTCGCAGGAATTGATCCGTTGCAGAGGTCGCCAATTTGACCCGGATTTGGTTGATATCATGTTGAAGCATTTGCCGGATTTGGCATAAAATGAAACGGAGCCGCAATACGATGTATTGCGGCTCCGTTTCATTTATCGATAGTTGACTTGATTCAAGGGCTTACAGGTAAATCTTGGCTCCCGGACCGAGCGGCCAGTTGAACAGCATGAACAGGACCAACCAGCCGCCCCAGGCGATGGCGAACCAGAAGGCAAACGGCAGTTGGGCGGCAATAATCGTACCATAGCCGATCTTTTTCTCGTCAGATTTTACATAATGGTTGATGATTCCCAGCATTACCGGAATATAATAGTTCAGCGGGCTGATCGGATTGGTTATGCTCTCGCCAACCCGATAAGCGGCTTGGACCAAAGCCGGTTCATAGCCGAGCAGGCCGAACATGGGAACGAAAATCGGGGCAAAAAACACCCATTTGGCCGAGCCGCTGATCAGCAGGAAATCGGCGAGTCCGGACAGCATCATAAAACCGATGACTAAGGGAATGCCGGTAAAGTTGATCGATTGCAGGAAATGAGCTCCCTGAACGGCGATGACTGTCGCCAGATTACTCTTGGTAAACCAGGCGATGAACTGCGAGGCGGCCATGGCAAGGACGATAAAGCTGACAGACCCGCTAACACCATTGGCCATGAGTTTGGGAATGTCGGCTTCGCTTTTGATAACCCCCTTGCCAATGCCAAAGGCCATCCCAACCGATACAAAGAAGATGAAAATCAGGGGAATGATTCCTGACAATAGCGGTGAACGAGGTACCAACTCGTGAGTTTTGGGGTCTCGCAGCCAGCCGTTTTCCGGCACTGTCATCGCAAGCAAAATCAAGATATAGACCAATGTGGTCCAGCCGGCAAATTTCAGGCCGCGCTTTTCTTCCGGTGTCAATTCGTGGGATTGGGTGACGGCATCTAACTGCATGTAGGGCATGAAACGGTCAAGTCTCGGCGCAACAATCTTTTCGGCGACGTAGGTGCCAACGATGGTAAGAATGATAACCGAGGAAGACATGAAATAATAGTTGATCAGCACATGAACCGGCGAGTTCGCCGTCTGCGGCAAGATTTTGGTGGCCGTGGCGGTGATGCCTGCAATCAGGGCATCCGTGCCAGCCGGGAGAAAATTGGCGCTGAAACCGGCTTGAGTCCCCGCAAAAGCGACCGACATGCCGACTAATGGGTTACGGCCCATGCCTGCATAAACGGCAGCAGCGACAGCCGGCATAAATACGGTGGCCGCATCCGAAGCCAAGTTCCCGTTTATTGCCAGGCACATAATGGCGGCAGTAACACCCCAGGGGGGGACATTCAGCAAAACCCGACGTACCAGAGCGGTTACCAGACCGGTGCTTTCGGCGATTCCCATGGCCATCATCATGACAACGACGAGACCAAGCGGCGGGAAGGCGACGAAGTTTTTCACCATGTCAGCCAAAAACGCCTGGAAGGAGGGGACGTTGATCAGGTTGACAACCTTGACGGTGATCGGTTTGTTGCCGGCGCCGATATATGTGGCAGAAGCGCCTTCGAAAACATATGATAGCATGAGGACTCCCAGGGCAAGGCAAATGAATAGTGTAAAAGGCGACGGAAACTTGTTTCCTATATATTCTAAGATATCCAGGAAACGTTGCAGGGCACTCGATGTGCCATCTCCCGCATTTCGGGAGTTGGGATTGGGACTGCTCACTCAAATTCCTCCTTCGTTCTTTTGTTTTTTTTCAAGGAAAGTTAACGCCGCCAGGGCGGTTTCCTCCATCACCTGCGCGCCTACGAACAAAGCGCGTTCGTCAAAGTCGAAATAGCCGCTGTGCAAAGGTCCTGCCGGCTCGTTAACCTTGCCGCAGCCGACAAAGAAATAGGCAGAAGGCACTTTTTCGGCAAAGAAGGCAAAGTCTTCGGCGCCCAGAACCGGTTTGTGGTCGCTCTGAACATGTTCGGCTCCCAAAAAGCGACTGGCGGTCAAGACGACCAAGCCGGTTTCGTCAGGCGCGTTTTGCAGGCTGGGATAACCAAACTGGTAATCCAGTTCGAACTGACCACCGTAACCGTCGCAGATTCCTTGGATCATTTGACGCATGCGTCGGGGAATGTCCTGTCTTACCGTTTCGTTCAGTGTCCGCACCGTTCCTTCCAGGATCACTTCCTTGGCAACAACGTTGTATCGTTCGCCGCCATGAACCGTGCCGATGTTGATCGTGGCGGTCTCGCGCGGATCGGTCTGGCGGTGGATAATCCGGCTGAGGGCCGTAAGAACGTCTGATGTCATCATGATCGCGTCGATTCCCTGATGCGGCGCCCCTGCATGGGCGCCTGCACCGAAAAGTTTGAGTTTGAAACGGTCCGAGGATGCCATCATCGTGCCGCGGCAAATGCCGATATCACCATAGGGAAGGTCGGGCCAGAGGTGCATGCCGAACATCATGTCGACTTTGGGATTTTCCAGGATGCCATCCTTGATCATCAACGGGGATCCTCCCAAAGGCGCAGCTTCCTCGGCTGGTTGAAACACCAACTTGATCGTGCCGCGCCAGGCGTTGCGATTCTCCTGTAATGCCGTTGCAGCGCCGAGCAACATTGCCATGTGGCCGTCATGCCCACAGGCGTGCATAACCCCCGGGTTATTGGAAGCATAGGACAGGCCGGTTTCTTCTTTGACAGGCAGGGCGTCCATATCGGCCCGAAGCGCAATCACACCCCCCGGGGCCTTGCCTTCCAACGTCGCTACGATTCCTGTATGGCTGTCAAAGGTCTGCACCGGGATCTTCATTTGTGCAAGTTGTTGCAATATATAGCCGCGTGTCTGAACCTCCGACCCGCTAATCTCTGGATTGGCGTGCAGCGCCCTTCGCCACTCGATCATTTGTCCCAGTTCCTTCGGCAGTATCGGCGTAGCCGTCATTCATTGTCTCCTCCCTGAACGTAATGTATTTTTCCTAAACTTCATTGCTGATAAATATTTCAATATAGTTGCAAACAAGGTTTTTATTTGAGAAAATACTACCATAAATAAAGGTCCAATAAAAGACATTTCCGTATAATTCATGAATATTCGTTAATGGACAGAAAAATATACAGACTGTTGCGGTGGGTTGTGTTGTAGGGGAAAAATGTCCTTGTAGAAAAAATACACAACGATTACTGTCAAGACGAGAAAAATGAGGTGAGACGGATGCGGAAAATTAAGCTGGCCATTGTCGGGCCGAGTGATTCCATCGCTTTGATTGAAGAAGTCGGCAAAGAGTTTGTCGATCGGATCCAGTTGGTTAGCTGCATATATAATGACGCTTCGGAAGTCCCTTCTATGATCGCCAGGCATGATGCGGAAATCGACATTTGGGTATTTTCCGGTATCGTTCCCTATCGCTATGCGGTTGCTGCCGCCAACAGCATAAAACCCAAGCTGTATGTGTCACACACCGGTTCCAGCATTTACCGGGTTTTTCTTCATTTGTTCAGGCAAAATCGACCGATCACCAGCATGAGCTTCGACACGTTCAGTCGCAAGGATATCATCGAAACATTTGCTGATGCGGAAGTGGCACTGCCGCAAATATATGTCAAAGACTATGTCGGCATCGTATCTGCCGCTGAATTGACCGATTTCCATCTGGACCTGTGGCGGCAGGGAAAAACGGAAGTTGCGGTGACTTGTTTTCGGGCAACGTACCTGGAGCTGAAGCGACAGGGTGTCAATGCATTCCGGATTTGGCCAACTCGCAGCAATATCCGTTCGATTCTCGACCTGGCGCTGACAAAGGCCGATGCTCTGTTTTCCAAAGCCGGGCAAATCGCGATTCAACATATTGCAATCGATGATTATGACGAATTTTCCCGTGAGGCTGTGTCCGGCTATGCGGTGCTGAAAGTGGAGTTGCAGTTGCAGGAGCTGTTGATCCGGTTTGCCGAGCAAGTGCAAGGTGCGATGATTTCACAAGGCAAAGGACACTTTACAATTTATTCAACTCGCGGCGCGATGGAAACGATAACGCAGGGTTTTAGCAATTTGCCGGTCGTTGGCGAAATCGGCCGTCGTTTGTCGGTCGGGGTCAGCGGCGGGCTGGGTTTTGGCGATACCGCCTACAGCGCGAATGAACACGCAGGAATTGCCTTGGGAATTGCCCGCCGCAAAGGAAAAAGCAAATGGATGGTGGTTCTTGATGACAAAACAGTGATCGGGCCATTGAATTCTGAACTGTCCCTGAGCTATTCGCTGCGCAGCAGTTCGGTTGATGCGATGGACCTGGCCAAGAGTCTGAATGTGAGCGGCACTACGTTGAACCGTCTGTTGTCAGTGTTTCACAAACTTGACGGCGCGACCATCGGAGCGGAATCCTTGGCGCAGTACCTCTCCATGACTGAGCGCAATGCCAGGCGGTTGCTGGCCAATCTGGCCGCGAACGGGATGGCGGTGGAAAGCGGCGAAGAAACGCATGGCGCCGGACGGCCCCGCAAAATGTACCGGATCGATCTCGGCAAACTGCGGGCCTGATTTTGCTTTTTTGAAAAAGAGGAAATGCCGCTGACTTGTCGAACATTACACAAATACTATTACACGGGGGTGCGGCGGTGATCATTCGCAAGGCTGTTTTGGCAGATATCGAAGGAATTTACGATTTAGTCAACTATTACGCGGAGAAAGGGATGATATTGCCGCGATCCCGCCACTCCATTTTTGAAACGCTACGTGACTTTACAGTCGCGGCAGAGGCTGGCAAGGTAATCGGCACCGGCGCTTTGACGCTGGCCTGGGATGGTCTGGCTGAGGTGCGGGCGTTAGCCGTTTCGCCGGAGCATCTTCGTAACGGCGTGGGCTTGCAACTGGTCGCTGCTATGGTTCTGGAAGCGAAGCAGCTGGGGATTTCCCGCCTGTTTACATTGACCTATGAGCCGGAATTTTTCACGGCGGCAGGCTTTAGCGAAGTCAGCAAAGAGGCGTTGCCACACAAGGTCTGGCGAGACTGCATCAATTGCAGCAAATTCCCTAACTGCGACGAAACGGCGATGTTGATGTCGCTCTGATGATGGCGGGTTGGTTGGAGTAGCTTGTATTTATTATGTTGATTTGGGTATAATTACTCGATGGCGATGCTGGGAAAAAGCCGTGCATCGCCTGTTTTAATTTTCTGCGAAAGGGTGCTGGCCGTGCTGATCGATAAAAAAACAGATTTTTCCGCATCAGAACTTTCTTTTGATGAGATTGACGCCGGTTTTACAACCCGCGAAGCGATTGCCGAAGCCAAACGCTGTCTAAATTGCAAAACGCCGCTTTGTCGCAAAGGCTGCCCCATCGGCAATGATATTCCCGGTTTTATTCATGCCCTGGCCAATGGCAATATCGGCGAAGCCAGCGCGATCATCGCCCTGCGAAGCAACCTGCCGGCGGTCTGTGGACGGGTTTGTCCGCATGAGCGTCAGTGTGAAGGCGCCTGCGTATTAACACGCAAGGATTGCGGCATCCAGATTGGCAAGTTGGAGCGTTTTATCGCCGATTTTGACGCGGAAATGGGCATCCATGTCCATAAAAATGAAGTGCCTTTGCAAGGGAAAGTCGCTGTAATTGGTTCGGGGCCCGCCGGACTGACAGTCGCCGGCGATTTGGCCAAGCTGGGGTTTGCCGTGACGATCTTCGAATCGCAGTCTGAGCCGGGTGGCGTATTGATGCATGGGATTCCCGAATTCCGTCTCGGCAAGGACGTTGTAAGGCGGGAGATACGGCGGATTCAGGAACTGGGGGTGGAGATCCGGACCAATATCCTGGTTGGGCCGGATATTACCGTCGATGCGATGTTTGAACAGGGCTTTGATGCGATATTCATCGGTACCGGCACGGCGCTGCCGAAGACGCTTGATATTCCCGGCAAAGCCTTGCCTGGCGTCGTGCAGGCAACTTATTTTCTGGGAATGGTGGCGCTGGCTCGGGCCGGTTGTCTGGGGGCCAAGGAGATTCCGGTCGTGGCGCGGGATCGCGTGGTCATCATCGGCGCCGGCAATGTGGCGATGGATGCGGCGCGAACGGCTGTCCGGCTGGGCGCGGCGAAGGTCACGGTAGTCTATCGACGGACCGAACAGGACATTACGGCCGATAAGACAGAGTTTGAGGCAGCGCGGGCCGAAGGCGTTGAGTTTTGCTGGCTGGCTAGTCCGGCCGCCGTTCAGGGAGAAAAACGGGTAACGGGATTGAAATGTGAAGTGCTGGCCATTGATGCCGAAGATAAAACGCAACCGACAGGGGAAACAAAGGTTCTTGAAGCAGATGTCGTCCTGCTGGCGATCGGTCAGCGTCCGGCGGCGCGGATTGTGTCGACGACTCGTGGCATTGATGTGGATGCGATGGGCTATGTGGTCACCCGGGATCGTCCGTACGGAATGACTACCCGACGTGGCGTGTTTGCCGGCGGAGACGTGGTGCACGAACCGGCCACGGTTGTGCTGGCGATGAAAGAAGCAAAAAAGGTCGCGGCAGGCATCGCCCAATATATCGAAGCCAAAAAATTGATCGAGAGTTGTTGAGTTTTCTTCTTGGTTTTAGTTTTTGTGATTAATGTCACAGGGTAAGTGAACTAAAACGGGCTTGCGAAACGGTTACCGTTCGCAAGCCTTTTATTAACGCTGATGGCTGAGAGGGTTAGTGTTGGTGGTTGGATCAGCAACGCAATTAAGCGACCCCTAAGCGACCTCGACCCGGTCCCGGCCATTATTTTTTGCCCGGTAAAGCGTTGCGTCAACTCGCGACAGGACATCATCAAAACAGGTGTCTTCGCTGCGTACCTGGGTAACACCGATGCTCACCGTGACATGGATTGCCAGGTGGCCAGGCACTGCAAGCGTGTGACAGCTACGTCGCAAACGAACCGCGATTTCTGTGGCTCCGGCCAGATTTGTTTCCGGCAATAGCAGGGCGAACTCTTCACCTCCGAGGCGACCGAACAGGTCGGAGTCCCGTTTGTGCCGCAGGATGGTGCGGGCCAGTTCCTTCAGCACCTTGTCGCCGACGGGATGCCCAAACTGGTCGTTGACATTCTTGAAGTGATCCAAGTCCAGCATCAACAGTGAAAACGTGCGATTGTAACGGGAAAAACGGCTGAATTCTTCTTCGGCGGCTTGAAAGAAATGCCGACGGTTTGCCACGCCGGTCAACTGGTCCACCAATGCGTTATGAATCAGGTCTTTGCGCAGTTCCTGAGCCCGGGTCTGTGCTTCGTACTGCTGCCTACGGTGAGAGTAAAAACGGATCGAAGCCCAAATACCGAGCGCGTTGGACAATATCAAAGAGACGGTAATGATTGCCAGAATCGGGCCTGTCAGGGAAGCCATTTGTGAAACATGAGAATAAATGTTGGCGAGGCTGAAGGCAAAACAAGGTAAAATCCGGAAACACAAGCGATTGGGAATCAGCATATAAATGCTGAACAGCAAGAGATAGTCGATGCCTGCGGTGTGGGCGTGGATTTGCGGATGCAACTGATTGGCTTGAAAAACTCCACCAAGCAAAATAAAGCAACCGGCTAGAACCCAATAATCATAGAGTTGAGGATTTTTAATCCGCCGCAGTAATAGCAAGGTTAGCGTCAATGCACCCAGCAGGAACAACCGGATCAGCAACAGCTGCTGGAAAGGGCCCTGTCCGGCGTGAGTGAAATAGTCGGTGATAATAAACAGAAAGTTCGGCAGTAGCCAAATACTGCCGATCGTCAATGTCTGCGTGATGTCCTGATGGAGATAGTGACGGCGGTAGCCTTGTTCCAGTTCACCAAGCGGGTATTCCGTAAACGGAAGTCTGAACCGCAGTGAAATCCCCTCCGCTAAAGATCGATGAAGATCTATGAAAATATTTCGAAAACATTATAGCATAAATCACAAATCAAGATGCAATAATATTTATGGAACAGATAATAATTAGGATTGTGGCAAGCTTTCTGGTCAAACATACGCGACGGACAAAGAAGCTTCGGCTAAAGGCGTCGGTTATGCTATAATCAAAGCGAAATGGGAAAAAGCGCTCACAACAAATCACAAAAATAAAGAATAAGGAAGGTTACTACTGATGCGTTTTCAACAGCTCGGCAACACGGGGATGACCGTATCCGAACTCGGCTTTGGTGGCATTCCGATCTTGCGTCTGGAATCCGGCGAAGCGGAAAAAATCGTTCGGCATGCTTTTGACCGTGGGATCAATTTTTTCGATACGGCCTATGCTTATCGGGACAGTGAAGAAAAGATCGGGCGTGCATTTGCCGGACGTCGCGACAAGGTAATCATAGCAACAAAGACGATGCGACGCGATGGCGCCGGGGCGCTCGAACAACTCGAGCAAAGCTTGCAGCGCCTGCAAACTGACTATATCGATTTGTACCAACTGCATCAGGTAGCTCAGGAAAGTGTCTGGCAAACGATCAGCGCTCCCGGCGGCGCACTGGAAGTGCTGCAGAAAGCAAAAGAGGCCGGCAAGATCCGTTTCCTCGGTGTGACATCCCATAGCCGGCCGATGGCCATCAAGTTGATACAAACCGGACTGTTCAGTACGGTGCAGTTTCCCTTCAACTTCATTGAAGTGGATGCGGCCGGCGATCTTCACCCCGCAGCGCGTCGGCTTGGCCTGGGGATTCTGGTGATGAAGCCGTTTGCCGGCGGTGTGATTGACAATGCAACCGTGGCCTTCAAGTATTTGCGCCAGTATCCTGATGCGATTCCACTGCCGGGATTTGATTCGGTGGAGGCGGTGGATGAAGTGGTTTCCTTTTATGAAACAGCCAATCAGGTTTCGGCTGAAGATGAAGCGCTGATGGTGACTTATCGGCGAGAATTAGGGCAGCAGTTCTGCCGGCGCTGCGAATATTGCCAGCCTTGTCCGCAGGGCGTGATGATCACGCCGGCGATGGGATATCAGGTGGTGGCGCGTCGGATGTCGCCGCGGGTTTCCATTGAGTTTTCCCGCCTGGCGATGGAAACGGTTCCTCGATGTGTCGATTGCGGCGTTTGTATCCAGCGTTGTCCATACGACCTACCGATACCGACGATGCTGAAAAAGCATCATGCGATGTGGGAACAGCATTGCCGGGACATCAAATAGCAAAAAACTAAGGGCTGTGGTCAAACTTTTCGAAAGTTTGTCGCAGCCCTGTTTTGTGTTCTGAGATAATTGAGGCGAGTGTTGTTTGATGAAAGGGTTTGGTCAATGTTAATCGCGTTACAGCCTTTTGGCGTTACTTGGGCTGGGTGCTCTCCAAGCCCAGGTTGAGCTGAATCAGGTTGCCATCCGCCAGCATCTCGATGACCAGGAATTTCTCCTGCAGCAATCTGGCCCGGAAATCACTGCCGACTACCAGGGAAGGCGGAGAGATGTCCACCTGCATTCCCAGTTGTTCAAACCGGATGGCGGAATTGGCGGTGACCATGTTGACCAGTTCGGAGATGGCGCTTTGCGGCAATTCGTCAAACTGATTGACCGGCATGCCGCCCATCATAGTGCTGGCAATGAGCATTGCCGTCGATTCACTCATGTTGTAAGCCACACTGCCGCGTAAGTCCTTTGTCATGCCGATGATCACGGTTACGCCGAGACTTTCCACTGAATTGCTGCCCATGCTGAGCTTGCCCCTCTGGATATCGGCAAAGCCCAGCTGGGGTAATATTTCGCGAAATGCGTCGATGACAGGATTGATAAACCGGGCGTCCATACGCTACTCCTCCAGCATTTCCATGCTTAGCAGAAAACTGCCGATCGGGGTGTCGGCGGTTACTGAAAGTACATGATGATTAGGCAGATTGGTGATCGACAGTTTTTTCCCTTCGAGCAGACTGGCCGGCGTAATCCGCAGATCCATGCCTTTGGCAATCCGGTTGCCGCGGGAAATGCCACGACCGCAAACTACATTGGCGATTTCTGCCATGCCGGCCAGCGCGTCATCCGGTGAAGCGGCGCGGTCGAGCAATGTTTCGGCAAATTTTGCTGCCGTCTTGTGTGACGCATCCAGGATTACCCGACCGGAATGTGACCCGGTGATTCCGATAATCGCGCAGATTCCCTGAGATTCAAGCGGATCGGGAGGTTCAGTGGAGGTAGAGAACGAGCAGGCTTCGGTTGCCAGCGAAGTCTTGATGTATTCTTCAAACGACAGTTGCAGTTGTTCCTGATAAGGCGCCCACCATTCCAGTGCCACCCGGCTGACCGCCATTTTTATCGTTCGGACGAGTTCCTCGCGGGTCGCCGGTTTTTGCAGGAACCAACGGATACCGAGCAAGCGGGCCCGGGTAGTCAGGGTGTCATCTTTCATCGAGCTGAGGATGACAATGCGGGCGCTGGAATCCCGCAGCAAAATCTGACGGCTGCATTCCAGACCGTCCATATCTGGCATCGTGATATCCATGATCACGATATCCGGTTTCAAGATAAAGTACTTCTTGATGCCTTCCATGCCGCTGGCAGCCAGTCCGCAGATTTCAAAGGCGTTATCCGGCAGGGTTTTTTGCAGAACAGCCTGACTGAACGGAGAGTCATCCACGATAAGAATGCGTGTTTTTCGCATGCCCCCACCTCTTTCCGATTGCGATTATAGTATTATAAACTATTCAGCATTCGTTGGCAATTTCCTGCAATCTGTGGAAATATTTGCAATAGAATGATAGCAACTCGGATTGGCTGGAGGGTTTGGCAGGAAAAACTGGTCGGACGCCGAATTCTAGCAAATGTTGACAATCTGCAATGATGGTTGGGTAGGACGGAAGAGAGTAAACGCCATGACAAAGCCGGAATTTAAATTTCATGACTTGTTTGACGTTGAGGAAATCCAGCGGATTCAGGACGCCTTTTCGCTTGCCACCGGCGTCTCTGCGCTCATTACCGATCCGGCGGGAAATCCGATTACCCGGCCGAGCCGATTTACCCGGTTTTGTCAGTTGATTCGCAGTACAGAAGCGGGTTCTGCCCATTGCAAGCGATCCGACGCGTTACTCGGGCTGTTGAACCCGGCCGGGCCGGTTCTGGATCTTTGTCAGAGCGGCAAACTGCTTGACGGCGGTGCCGGTATCGCGGTCGGTGACAGGCAGATCGCCAACTGGCTGATTGGTCAGGTGCTTGATGAGGCGAGCGAAGAAGAAGCCAACGAATCGTATTACCGGCAATATGCCCGAGAGCTGGGACTTGATGAGACAGAATTGTTGCAGGCGCTGGCCGAAGTCCCCCGGATGTCGCGGCCACGCTTTGTCCAGGTCTGTCAGGCACTGCATCTGATTGCCACGCAGCTTTCCCGACTGGCCCTGCGCAATGCGGAGCAAAATCAGGTCATCGAACAATATCGACAAACGCAGGCGGCGCTGCAGGAAAGCGAAGAGCGCTACCGGGCGCTGGTGCAGAAGTCTTCCGAGGCGATCGTGCTGATTGATCCGACAACCCGTCGGGTTATTGAATCCAATCGGCATTTTCAGGAACTGATTGGTTACTCTCAGGCAGAGCTGGCTGAAATGCCGATTTATAATTTCGTGCTCGGGAATAAAGAGCAAATCGATCGCTATTATGAAGAAATTCTGCCGTTGCAGCATGAGTTGCCGGTCGAATCGCGCCAGTTCCGCCACAAAAGCGGCCGCATTGTTGAGGTGGAGCGGTCCGGCGCGTTGGTCCACCTGAAGGGGAAAGCCGTATACATGGTCACGGCGCGGGATGTCACCGAACGCAAGTACATCGAAGAAAAGATGCATTACCTGAGCTATCATGACGTGCTGACAGGGCTGTACAACCGCACTTATTTCGAGGAAGAAATGCTGCGGCGGGATAATGCAGGCGAAGCGGAAATCGGCTTGATCATCTTTGACCTCGATGGACTCAAACTGGTCAATGATTCGTTTGGTCATGAACAGGGCGACGAATTGTTGGTGCGGACCGCAGAATTGATTCGAGGCTGTTTTGCTGAATCTGACCTGGTCGCCAGGATTGGCGGCGATGAGATTGCCGTGTTGATGAGCCGGACTTCTCCGGAAAGGATTGAAGCGGCGATGGCACAGGTATATGCCGCAGTGGAGCAAGCGCAGCAGCAGCCGCAACGGATTCCGATCAGCCTGTCGGCAGGGTCGGCTTTTCGCAGCGATGCGTCGGTGTCCATGCGTGAATTGTTCCGTGAGGCCGACAACAAGATGTACCGGGGCAAGCTGCATCGCAGCCAGAGCACTCGCAGCGCCATTGTCCAGACAGTGATGACTTTGTTGGAAGCACGTGATTTTATCACCGAAGGGCATGCGGACCGCCTGCAGGAGATGCTGATCCGGCTTGCGAGAGCTGCGGGCCTGCCGGAGAGCCGGATGACGGATTTGCGATTGTTGGCCCAGTTCCATGATATCGGCAAGGTGGGGATTCCTGACCGGATCCTGTTGAAACCGGGGGCGCTGACGCCGGAGGAAACGATTGAAATGCGGCGGCACTGTGAAATCGGTCATCGCATCGCCCAATCCTCACCGGATCTGTTGCCTGTGGCTGACTGGGTGCTGAAACATCAGGAATGGTGGAATGGCGAAGGATATCCACTGGGGTTGGCCGGTGAACGGATCCCGATCGAATGCCGGATTCTCTCAATTGCCGATGCCTATGATGCAATGACCAGCGACCGTCCGTACCGCAAGGCGATGAGCCATGAGGCGGCGGTGGCAGAATTGCGACGTTGCGCCGGCAGCCAGTTTGACCCGGCTCTGGTGGAATTGTTCATTGCCAGCTGGCAAGATGCGGTTGAATCATCTTAAGAGAATGTTGTTTCTTCCTCCAGACTTATTTCAACATTTCAATAACTTCTTCACTGCAGAAAAATCAACAGGGATCATGCAGCTGTCGTATGGACAGTCCGCAGATCCCTGTATTTTTATATTTCCTTATTTCCTTGGTTTACCCGATGCAAAAAAATCAGGCCAGCAAATCGACGACTGATTTGGCGCTGGGTTTGTGGACGCTTAACAAAGAACCGGATGATTTTTCAGCGGCCGCCCGGATCATTTCAAGCTGTCTGCGCGCTTCCTCGGGGCTGCTGACTGTCGGCAGCGGCGAAGCCATCATGGACTGGGCGGTTTCGGACAGCTCCAGTTCGTAAGAGGTATCGAGCTTGCTGCTTTGCTGCGGATCGAGCGGTTTATCGCTTTTGGCGGACTTATCTTTGCGAAGCAGCGCTTCAGCGGCGCTTTGTCCCTGCAAAGCCGAAGATTGTTGCGGAATACGCGTGGTCATGACGATCACTCCCCACATGATTGTTACGCTATATTCATCGAGATTATCGCGATTTTCTTAAGTCCATCATAACAGAACGTTGGACTTATTGAAAGCAGCAGCGCTTTATGCGGGATCGATCAGGCTGTCGATCAGGCTGTCGGCAACCAGGTTTGGCAGGATGACATGGGCCTTGCCAGCCTGGTCGCGATTGAATTCACGGATCGTTTCCATCGAATGCGGATTGCGGGCCCAACTGCGTCGTGCCACGCCGCCGATCACATCCCAGAGCATCGCCGATCGGATGATGGCGTCGATTCGTTCGCTGCCGTCGAGGACCAGGCCGAAGCCGCCGTTGATCGCCTTGCCGATCCCCACGCCGCCGCCGTTGTGCAGAGCGACCAGACTCATGCCGCGGGCCGC
>CAZOJA010000040.1:0-14193 GCA_964579955.1 uncultured Veillonellaceae bacterium
ACATTCCGTCCAGAATGTCGCCGAAAGAATGAGAATGGAAAACACGGTTGTTTATGTTGTTAAAGAAAGTAAAACCCGCGATAGTCGCGGGTTTTACTTTCTTATGGGCTTATGCGTTGCCGCTGTACCAGAACGGGCGTGAGAAACGCAGGCTGCAGTTTTCGCCCAACTCGGGACCGCGGGTGCGTCGGCCTTTTTGAATGCGTAGTTCCTGTTCACCGACCTTGACCTGATAGTCGACAATTTCACCTAGAAATGCCTTGCGGCTGACAACTCCCTTCAGTACGTCCGGTTCTTCGTTACTGACAAAATCGATTTCCGAGGGGCGGCTGGCCAGTGAAAGACCGTCGCTTCCCCGCATCGACTCAGGCGGAAAAAGGTTTGCAGGCAAAGCCGCGGTTTCACCGCGCAAAAAAGCCTTGTCGCTGTCCCAGACTACATCAAGGAAATTGGATAGCCCGATGAAACTGAAAACAAATTTATTGGCCGGTTTGTTGTAGACATCAAAGGGGGTATCGATCTGTTGGACCACGCCCAGTTTCATCACCAGGATGCGATCCGACAGGGCCATTGCCTCGGCCTGGTCGTGCGTCACGTAGATGATGGAGAAGCCGTATTTGCGTTGCAGGTCCTTGATCTCGAACCGCATCTCTTCGCGCAGATGCGGATCAAGGCTGGACAGAGGTTCGTCGAGCAGCATGACATCAGGGTTTATCGCAAGCGCTCTGGCGAGCGCCACCCGTTGCTTGCCGCCACCGGACAACTCGGCCGGGCTTTTGTCGGACACGTTCAACAAGTTGGTGGAGCGCAGGGCGTCTTTCGTCCGGCGATCGATCTCGTCAGCAGGAAACTTGCGGATTTGCAGCGGGAAAGCGACATTGTCGTACACCGACAAATGCGGCCAGACGGCGAATGCCTGGAATACCATGCCGAAATTGCGCTTCTCCGGTGGCAGGTAATAGTTGCGCTGAGGACAGGAAAGCAGCCGGTCGCCGACATGGACTTCTCCTTCGCTGAGATCTTCAAAGCCTGCCACCATGCGGAGGGTGGTTGTTTTGCCGCAACCGGACGGACCCAGCATCGAAAAACATTCCCCTTTGCCGATTTCCAGGTTCAACGAGTTGACGGCAGTGACATCGCCGAATCTTTTGGTGACATTCAATAAGCGTATATGTGACATGATCGGTTTATGCACCTGCCTTTTTGGTGAAGCGGTTGATCAGCGTTTGTCCCACGATGATCAAAATCAGCGCGATGCCGGCCAGTGCGGCAGAGACAACGGTTTCGCCGTCTTCGTTCAAGGTGTAGATCGCTACGCCGATGGTGCGGGTGGTTGGAGCGTAAAGCATGATCGATACCGTCAGTTCCCGCAGTGAAGGTAGGAATATCAGGAAGAATGCCGCCAACATTCCCGGCCGCACCAGGGGCAGAACGATATAGCGGAGGGTTTGCCACATGCTTGCGCCACAGGAGCGGGCTGCTTCCACCAAGGAATCGTGCACCTGCTCCAGTGCCGCTGAGTTGGCTTTCAGCGAAAAAGCCATGTAGCGTGCGATATAAGCGACGAGGATGATCCAGACCGTATTGTAGAGATTGATGCCGTATTTGCCGCTCCAGGCCAGTATGACCCCCAGAGCGATAACCGAACCGGGAACCGAGAACGGCAACATGCCTAGAAATTCCAGGATTCCTTTGCCGCGCACCTTCATTTTGACGATGACATAAGAAATCATCACGCCGGCGAACATGGTGATGAGCGCCGAACCGAGTCCGAGTGTGACGCTGTTCCAGATGGCATCCTTGGTCAACTTGTAGTCAAACAGGATGAACTTGTAGTTATCCAGCGAAAGATTCTGCCAACTGAAAGACAGGCCATAGGTTTTTAGTCCGCCGACCAGGAAGATCACAACAGTAGGAAGAACGATCGTAAAGCCGATGTAAGCAAGACAGAGAATTAGCAACGGGATGCGCAGCGCGCGCAATTTCAACTCCATCGGCCGGAAACTCTTGCCGCCGATGATCTGATAGTGGCCTTTGCTGAGGATTTTTCCCTGCAGCCAGATGATCAAAGCCGCAGTGACAACCAGAACCGTGGCCAGTACCGTACCGGTGCGGATTGAGTCGAAACTGCCGGCACTTTGGTGAATCCGTTGATAAATCAGCGTCGGAATGTTGAAGATGCCGTTTTCGATGCCAAGCACCGCGACTGTGCCGAAGTGGGCCATCGAGTAGAGCATGATCAAGAGGGCGCCGGACAGAATGCTGGGCAATACCAGCGGAATAGTGATCTTACGTGTGATGGTGAACAGGCCGGCGCCGGAGATCCGAGCCGACTCCTCCAGTGTGGGGTCCATGCGCTCCAGTGCGCCGCATACTTGAATGAACACGAACGGGAACAGATACATGATTTCTACCAATACGATGCCCAGATAGCTGTAAATATTGAATATCGGGCCGTCAAAGCCGAAATTGTTGATGAAGAATTTGTTGATAAAGCCTGCATTCGGTGACAGGAGCATCTTCCAGGCCAGGGCGCCGATAAAGGACGGCAGCATGAACGGCACAAGGAACATCGATTTCATGAAGCTTTTGTAAGGAAGGTCGGTGCGAGTCACCAACCAGGCGAAAAAAGTGCCGACAATCGTACTGCCGATGGTAGTGCCGCTGGCGATGACCAAAGAATTGACCAGCGCCTGGTATGTCTCGGGTTCAAGAATAATCTTGGCGACATCGGCCACATTGAACTCGCCGTTTACCCAGAATGCATTGAAGAAGATCAGCAAAACCGGTACTGCGACTACGATGACGAGGATTGCGATGGAGAAGAACAAAATGATCTGAGCCGTACCGAAACTGCTCTTTTGCTTGACCGCGCTCATTGTTTCTTCACCTCCGCCAGACTCTTGGCATCAAACCACAGGAGGTCGCGGAAACTCACCGTACAGGAATCGCCTTCCTTGAACAGGAGGCCTCTGGACATGGCCTCATGGGTTTCAACGCTGGTACGCAGATGAGTCCCGTCGATTTCGATCAGGTAATCGATCATCGATCCTAGGAAACTGGCCCGCTTTACTAGCCCACGCAGACCTTGTCCTTGCGGGGCAAGGTTCACGTCGGAAGGCCGAAATCCGGCAACCCAGTTGGCAGCGCTGCCTTGAGGCGACTCCCAGGGCACGATCTGGTCTCCGTTGCCTACCAGATAGGTTGCGCCGACTTGCCGCACCGGCATGAAGTTGGCAATGCCCATAAAGTTAAAAACAAAAGGATCCACCGGCCGTTCAAAAATCTCCCAGGGGTTGCCAATTTGCCGGATCCGGCCTTCGTTATCCATGATGGCCATGCGGTCAGACAAAGCCAGGGCTATTTCCTGGTCGTGGGTCACATAGAGGACTGTGATATTGAGTTTGCGCTGCAGTTCTTTGATTTCAAACCGCATTTCCTCGCGCAGGTTGGCATCCAGATTGGACAGCGGCTCATCCAGCAGCATCAAAGAGGAGTTAGCCACAATGGCGCGAGCCAAAGCCACCCGTTGCTGTTGTCCGCCAGACAGTTCCGACGGCAACCGGTGCGCAAGATTATCCATGGCCACGAGTTCGAGCGTTTCCATCACGCGACTCTTCAATTCATTCGGCGGACGCTTGGCAATTTTCAGCGGGAACCCGACGTTGTCAAACACGCTCATATGCGGCCAGACCGCATAATCCTGAAATACCACGCCGATTCCCCGGATATCGGGGGAAATATTGATCCCGGCGGCCGGGTCCGATACGACCTGATTATCAATCAAGATCCGTCCGGCATCAGGCGTCTCGAATCCGGCAATCAATCGCAGCAGCACCGTTTTGCCGCAGCCTGACGGTCCAAGCAGTGTAAAACATTCCCCTTTATTGATCGTGAGCGTAAGGTCCTTGAGGACTTGATGGCCATCATAGCTTTTGGCCAGACCTTCTACGCGGATTATTTCCATACTCGTCCCTCACTTGCACATCAGTCTGACGATGAAAAAAGGCGGAACGAACTACGCCGTCCCGCCACGTTCAGCAGGATGCAAGGCAAAAGTTATTTTTTTCCTTGCAAGGTATCGGTAAACTGTTTGATTACGGTTTTCTTGGAATCCTGCATTTTGACATAGTCAATCTTGATGGCGCGTTTCAATGCTTCTTCCGCCGGCGGCAGCTTCAGCTTTTCCGGGCTGGGAACGTCTTTGCGGACCGACAGGGTGCCTTCCTCGGCGATCAACATCTGTGCTTCCTTGCTTAGCAGATAGTCCACGAATTTCTTCGCCGCGTCGATGTTCTGACCGCCCTTGAAAATCGCGACAGGGCTGGGCGCAATCAGCAGTTCCGGCGGATAGTACAGAGCGATATGGGCGCCCTTCTTGATTTTGTCATAGGTAATGTAATCTACTGCCAGACTGGCGGCAAGTTCACCGGAAGCGGTATCATCGACGACCTGTCCGGAACCTTTGCCGATGCGGGCCTGATTGGCGCGAAGTTTTTCAAAGAATGGCCAGCCGAATTGCTTTTCCAGCAAAGCGACACTCATGTATGCAGTGCCCGAGAGGGCGGGATCGGCAATGCCGAAAGCACCTTTGTATTCGGGCTTGAAAAGGTCAGACCATTGTGTGGGCGGAGTTTTGATTTTGTCGGTGTTGATGGCGATCCCCAACGTGCCGAGTCGCGCTGCCGTGAAATATCCGTCGTAATCGTCGAACGGGTTGAGGATTTCTTTGATCAGTGGCGTTTTGTATTGCTCCAACATGCCTTCCTTCTTCATGTTGTAGAAGTCGGGCACTTCACTGGTCCAGATGATGTCGGCCAGGATTTTGCCGCTTTGCCGTTCTGCCGCGATCTTAGCCATCAGCTTACCGGCGCCGGCCGATTGATAATCCACTTCGATACCGGGATTTTTCTTTTTGAATCCTTCGACGATGCCTCCGATCAGCGATTCCTTCATGGAGGTGTAGATGATAAGTTTTTTGCCGCCCGCCGCCGGAGCCGCAGGAGTGGCCGCTTTTTTGTCGCCGCCGCCGCAACCTGCCAGCAGAAGCATGGAGCTCATCATGATTGCCAATAAGAGTGCGATTTTCTTGCTCATTTTGCCAATTTCCTCCCTTGCATTTAGCGTTTGCCCTCGATGACACTGTTAATTTACTTAATTGTTGCACAAGTCGCGCTTGAATGATAGCGGAAGAATCGATAATGCTTGTGTAGGAATTATTACACCTTTGTTGTAGGAAAATCGGATTCCATCGCATCGGCGCTGGTCAGCATTTTGTATTTGATTGCATAATTAACGAGGTCGCTTTTTTTCGTCGCATTAATCTTTCCCATGATTCTTACTTTATAAGTGTCCACTGTCTTGATGCTCAGGCAGAGTTTTGTCGCCACTTCTGCCAAGGAATGACCGCGAACAATCAAACGCAAGACATCTCTTTCGCGTGGACTCAGCAAGGTGTAAGGTTCGTTTTCATCCGGAACTTGTTTTTCGGCATGAATCAACGCCTGCAGGAGAATGTCGGAATCTTTCTGGGCGAGATAGTAGCCGCCATTGCGTACGGTGCTGATCGCTTTGTACAAATCCGTGTCCGCTGCGCTTTTGTGCACATAGGCGGAGGCGCCTGAGGTCATCGCTTCCTTGATATATGTTTCGTCCTCGTGCATCGATAGAACGATGATTTTTGTTTTTGGGTAGCGACTTTTTATTTCTTTCAAGCACTCCAACCCGTTCATTTTTGCCATCGACAGGTCAAGCAGCAAAAGATCCGGTTGACGTTGACTGAAAAAGGCAAGGGTTTCTTCTCCGTCGGCAGATTCACCGATCACTTCCAGTTCGGCATAACGCTGCAGCAGCAGTTTTAGACCGGCACGAAGCAGTTGATGGTCATCCGCCAATAAAATCGTTGTCTTCTGCTCCACGTAAGGGCCTCCTTTCCAATGTCTGATGCGGAATCGTGACTACCAGTTCGGCGCCGCCTTCTGCCGACACACTATGATCAAACCGGCCGAACAGCAACTCCGCCCGTTCCCTCATCCCGTACAGGCCGATTCGGTTATTCTGCATCGCCCTAACCAAATCCTGGGCAGAAATGCCGCAGCCGTCATCCGCGATGGTCAGAGAAATGTTATCTGCATTATTGCTAAAGACAATTCGCACGCGAGTGGCGCCGGAATGTTTCACGACGTTGTTCAGCGATTCCTGAAGGATGCGATAGACAGCAATGGCGACATTGCCTTCGATAGGAGCGCCAGTGTCGTTTGCGGTGAATTGGATATTCAGTTGATGCCGCTCCGCAAACGGGTCGATATATTTTTTCATCGCCGGGACCAATCCCAAATCATCCAGTAAGGGCGGTCGCAATTCTATTGCCATTTCCCGCACCTCTTTCAGCAGGCTGGCCGCAACATCGCGACCGATGCGCAAAGCCTCCTTCTGGCTTTCGGTTGTCGCATCCTCGGCCAGAATACGCATAGTCAGCATCAGCGAAGTCAGGGCCTGGCTTGTCTGGTCATGTAATTCCCGTGACAATCTTTTCCGTTCATCTTCTTGCGCCGTAATCAGTTTCTGAATCAGCTGATTGCGCAATTGTTCTTTTTCAATCAGTTCCGAAAGCAGACTTTCCTTTTCCTTTGTTGCACTGATCAAGCTTGAGGTCATTTCGTCAAAAGCGTTGGCCAGTTTTCCCATTTCGCCCTGGTCGTCAACGTTGGAACGAACCACCAGATTTCCTTGCGTAATCGCTTCGGCCGTTTTTACCAGCGTATCAATCGGGCGGGTGATTTTTTTTGCAATCGCGCTGGAGAGAAATACGGCGAGAATCCCTGTAATCAGGAAGGCAACGGAGATATTGCCAGCATGCTGCAACAGCAACTGCCTGACAAACGATTCGGTCATGCCGATACGGACATAACCGACAGCGCCGTGTTCGATCGGAACGATGATATCATGGATATTTCCTTCATTCGAAACAAACAGTTTGACTTGTTCCGATGCCGAGATGGGCGGCGTTTCGAACGATAGCAAGGCCTGCGGAATTCCGCCATGGAAGGAATGCGCCAGCAAACGCTTGTTGGCATCAAAAACTAGGATGTACCTGATATCGTCGCTGCTTGCCAGTGTTTGTGAAACCAGTTCGTGCAACTGGTAAAAGTCATCCAGCAATATGACGTTGCTGCTGCTTAAGGCAAGGTGGGTTGCCGTGTCGATCCCTTGCTTGGTTAGCTGTTGTGAGACGAATTTATTCATTGAATCCCAGACAACAAATCCCACCGTGCTGCTCAGTATAACGATGATCAGCAATATGGTGGCCAAGATCCGGTGATAGATCGATAATCGTCCAAACATTTTTCTCATGGTCTTATCCGGGCGAATCCCGCGCCGCGTTTGGGTTCATAATACTCCAGATTGGCCGGGATATATCTGTCGATCATCAGACCATCCAAGGCTGCTTTGCCCCGGGGATCCTCGTGCATTGTCAACAGGCTTTTTCTCAGTGCTTCGCGCTGGGCGGCATTGACGCTTTTGCCGACTACCACCGGGCCGGCGCCAAACGGCGGCGATACGGCGATGATTTTTACAGATTCCGCGAACTCAGGCGATTTAATCTTGGCGCGATAATAAATCAAACTGGTGACTGCTGCAGCATCAACCAGTCTGGTGGCAACCGCGCGAAAGGATTTTTCATGGTTATAGGTGTAAATGTAACGACCGAAAAAATTCTCCGGCGTTTCCTGTTGCTCTTTCAGCATTTCTGCCAAAAAAGCATAGCCGGAATAGCTGAGTGGATCAGAAAAGGCAATCGTCTTGCCTCGTAAATCAGACAGGTTTTTGACTTCGCTATCTTTGGCCACAAGCAGAAACCCCTGATTGTAAGGTTGTCCAAGGCGTTGTTGACTGGCCAGCACTTCCATCTCGCCGACATTTCTGAAACTGTTGTATCCGCCGGAAGAAAAAAAGGCCAGGTCTGCTCCGCCGTTGAGCAACAATACTGCCATTTCGGCATAACTCTTTCGTTGGATCAGGATGACCGGACGCTGGATCTTTTCCCCGAGATAGTTGGCGATCGTCCGATAGTGAACAATAGTTTCCTGCGGCAGCAGAATGGAAAAGACCACAATGCGAAGCGCCTGCTTGTCATTGGATAAAGCGGAAGCAATCGGTGTCGTTGCGACTTTCTTAAAATCAAGATAATCTTCCCGCGTCGCCGAATCATGCCTACAATAACTGAGCCAGCCCAGAATCAGCGACACAAGCAAAAAAGTCCCGAATAATATTTTGCTTCGCTTCATTTTTCACCCCGACTCGATACACGTTCTGTGCTCCATTAGTTCTCGCTGCTGCTGCCGGTTTCCTGCAAACACGGCAGATCAGGCCGGTGTTGGCGGAACTTCTCATAGGTTGCTTCGGCTTAATACGGTGTAGTGGTATAATAGCTTTGTTTAGACCGAAATGATAATTGAATTGTTTAGAGGGGATCGGCAACATGGAACAAGCGAAACTGCTGGAAATCCTCAGCATCAATCCGAATGCGATCGCCCACATTGCGCAGCCGACCGACGAAATGAAATTGCTGGCGGTTCGTAAAAACGGCCTGACATTGCAGTACATCGAATCGCCCAGTCGCGAAATGCAGATGGCTGCGATTGAGAATAACGCCAGGGCGATCCAGTTTGTCGCCGATCCAACGCCAGAGATGATGACAAAGGCGATTATGGATGGTTGGATCAATCTGGAATACATCAAGAATCCGCCCGATGATTTGTTGAAACTGGCGGTCAGCCAGGCGGGCTGGGCGATCAAATACGCCCCGGACCCCAGCGAAGACCTGCAGTTGCTAGCGGTTGGCAAGAATTACGATGCCATCCGGTTCATCGCCAACCCAAGTGAAACAGTCCAGCAGGCCGCCGTATCACAAAGTTATGAGGCATTGCGCTATATCAAAGCGCCCTCGCCTGAGACCGAAAAACTGGCGATCCGGCAAAACGAGCAGGCGATCCGTCTCGTCAATGATTTGGACAAGGCCAAATTATTGATGCTGATGAAAGAGAACATCCTGGTGCTGAATTATGTGCTTCATCAACTGGATGTATCATTGCCGGAGCTGGAGCAAGTGTTACGGCAGGTCCTATCTGACGAAGCAACGCCGGAAAAATACGTCAGGGATTTTCTGAACTGTAGCTGCATTGATAAACATAGCGAACGGTTTCCTCTGGATAAGCTCATGTTCCTATACCGTTACGGCAGTAGGCAGGCAAAACGGATCGCGATTGATGAAAAACTAAAAATGAAATAGGCGGGAGATGCAATGAATTACTCCGATACACTAAAAAGCGTCGACCTGGTTCTGGCAACCGGCGAGGTCCCGTTAATCGTCGGCGAGACTGGAATCGGCAAAACGGCTCTGGCAAAAGAACTGGCCGAGACTAACGGCTGGAGCCTGATCGTGATTGATGGCAATCTGCTGAAAGAAGGCGAAATCGGTGGCTTGCCCACGATTGAGCCCTATACGAGATTGAACCGCAAAGGCGAAAAAGTAGAAAAAAAAGCCACAGTATATGCCGTGCATCATAAACTGCGGGAAATTGACGCCGAGATCGCCCAAGGCCGGACCGTGTTGCTGTTTATTGACGAAATCAACCGCTGCGAACATACCGTGCAGCAGGAACTGATGAACCTGATACTGAACCGGGAAATCAATGGCTATACGTTGCCGGCGGGAGTCAAGATTGTTGCGGCGATGAATCCGTCGAGCAAATATGGCTCGGATTTTGACTATCAGGTGGTCGATATGGACGTCGCGCAGGAAAATCGGTTTGTCTGGCTGTATATGGAACCCGATTATCTGCAATGGCTGGACTGGGCGGCCGATGCCGGGCTGGAGCCGAAGGTGATCGAGTTTATTTCGACCTTTCCCGAGTATTTGCTGAAAATCAACGAAGATGATGTTAGGGCTACGCCGCGCAGCTATGAACGCATTTCCAGTCTATACAAAGTTTATCGACAACGGAAGGATGCTGTGCCTAAGTCGGTTTTTCTCAATGTCCTGCGAGGCAATGTCGGCAGGTTGATCGCTGAAGAGTTTGCCAACTTTGTCGAAACCGAGCAACGGGCGCTGATTCATTTCGCCGAGGTATTTGCCGGCGATTCGCTGCCGGTGTCGCTGGCCGAAAAAGTGAGGCAGGAAAGTCATACCCGGCTATATCTGGCGGCAAAGAACATCTTGAAAATTTTGTCCGAACAGCTTCAACAGGGACATGGTGACGCCAGCACGAAACTGGACCGATTGATCGATTTCTTGCAGCTTTATCCAGTTGACTTGAGAGTCGGCATCATGAAGGACATCAAAAGCAGCTATCCCGTCATTTATGATCGGGCCATCGAGAATGACGCGTTTGTCGAAGCCTGCTTCGCCGCATACGGCGCGACCCGCTAAAACAATGGATGTTTCTTTCGAACAACGTACGCAAAGCCTATACAACGAAGCCTATCGTATCATCGATGCGTTTTTGCGGGACAAACGGCAAGCACGCGGCGCCAGGCTGCAAATCCCGGATGCGTTTGCGGCTGAGTTTTTTCAGCTTATCGATCACGTTAACGCTTTACTGCTTGAAGATCATGATAACTTCTACGGATATTTTTTGTTCCAAATGCAGCGTGAAATCCGCTTTGACATCAGCAGTCCCACCGCGACGCATTTCAAGCGGGCAAAATATGTTCTATATTTCAACCCGGTCATTTTCTTGACGTTGACGCAGCAGCAGATGGCTACCACGATCAAACACGAAATTCTCCATATCTGTTCGTTGCACTTGCTGAGGGCCGCTGAACTTCGTTCCAGGTATAGTCCGCTTGCACTGAACATGGCGATGGATGTCGTGGTCAACGCCTATCTGGATTATCTGCCGCCGTACGCGACCACACTGGAATGGGTAAACCTCAATCACGCGTTGCAACTGCACCCGTTTGAATCGTTCGAATACTACGCGGAGCGAATTCAGGCAGCCCTTGACCTGGTGGAACAAACGGAGGAACCGGCTAATCAAGATGAGCCCGATAATGACGCTGCCAGTACAGAGTATGATCCGGCAACCGCACATGAAATCTGGCAGGAATCCAGCGATACCGACGAACGGACACAGCGTGAATTTACCGAAAAAATGATTGACGCCGCCCAGAAAGGCAGCGTCCCCTACTATCTGGAAAGCCTGATTGCGGCGTTGCGCAGCAGCAAGCCCGCGTTGCCATGGAACCTGTATCTGCAACGATTGATGGGATCGGTGGCCAGTCAGCCGAAGAAAACCATCACCCGCCGAAACCGACGGCAACCCGACAGACTGGACATTCGCGGCGAATTGCGCAGTCACAAGGCTAAGGTGGTGGTCGCGCTCGATATCAGCGGCAGTATTTCCGACGAGGAGTTTTTGCAGGCCATACAGGAAGTGTTCAATATCGTAAAGAACTATCGTCATGAAGTGGAAATTGTCGAATGTGACAATGAAATTCGTCGGATATATAGTGTGAACTCGGCAAGTGAGATCAGGGAGAGGATGCATATGCGCGGAGGAACAAGGTTTTCTCCGGTGTTCGAGTATGCCAATGCCCAAAGAATCGATCTGTTGATTTACTTCACTGACGGCAAAGGAGAGGAGCGGCTGCAAACCGTCCCCAGAGGTTATAAAACGTTATGGGTCCTTTCGGGGCGTAGCGAAAAACTGTCGCTAAACGAAGCCTACGGAGCGGTGAAGAAACTGAACCCGGTTGAAATCAAGGAGAAGCTCCTGGATGTTTATGATGTGGAACGGGGAGGCTACTCGATGAACAACCATGAGAAATTGCATATTTGAGGAGGATTCGAATGCAATATTATGTCGTGGATGCCTTTGCGAGCAAGGTGTTCGAAGGGAACCCCGCAGCGGTCTGTGTCATGGCGAAATGGCTGCCTGACGAGTTGATGCAGAAGATCGCCATGGAAAATAATTTGTCGGAAACGGCATTTGCGGTGAAGGAGGACGAGTGTTACCATCTGCGTTGGTTTACGCCGGGCGGGGAGATCGAGTTATGCGGGCATGCTACGTTGGCAACCGCTTTTGTAATTGCCAACTTCGTGGAACCTTCTGTCACGACGATTTGTTTTAAGACGCTGAGCGGGCCGCTTATCGTAACGAAACAGGGCGAATTATTTGAAATGGATTTCCCAGCTTACAAGTTGCAGCCAACTCCTGTGACCGACGCGATTGCCGAGGCGCTGAGGGACCGGCCGGTTGAGGCGTATCTCGGCCGGGATTTACTATGCGTTATGGAAGATGCGAATCAGGTGTTTGCAGCCAACCCGGACCAGAATCGACTGAAGGAATTGCCCGGACTATTGGTTCACGTTACTGCCAAAGGAACGGATTATGATTGCGTATCCCGGACCTTTGCCCCCAAATGCGGCGTGCCGGAAGATCCGGTATGCGGGTCTGGTCACTGCCATATCGTTCCATACTGGGCCGACCGTCTTGGCAAAGATAAACTGATCGCCCGTCAGGCGTCGCCACGGGGCGGCACATTGTACTGTGAAAACAAAGGGGAACGAATATTTTTGGGCGGTCATGCCGTGCTGTATTCTGTTGGCGAAATCAAGGTATAAGCCGTCTCAGAGGTTGACATCATAGTTTGACTGGGTTACCATTATTTTTACCTGAAAGGAAAATAGGAGGCAACGATTCGTGGAGAAAAAAATTCCATTGTCCGAAGCGCAGCTGCGCGAGGTCATAAAACAGTTTCCCACCCCATTCCATATTTATGATGAAGCGGCAATCCGGCAAAACGTTCGTAATCTCATCTCGGCATTTTCCTGGGCGCCAGCTTTTAAAGAGTATTTTGCCGTCAAGGCGACGCCCAATCCAACTCTGCTTAAAGTGTTGAAAGAGGAAGGCGTCGGTGCGGACTGCAGTTCGCTGGCCGAATTGATTCTGGCTGAGCGGAGCGGCATCGTTGGTGAAGAGATTATGTTTTCATCGAATGATACCCCGGCGGAAGATTTCATAAAAGCACGGCAACTCGGTGCGATCATCAATCTTGATGATATCAGTCATATCGAGTTTTTGGAAAAACACGCCGGGATTCCGGACGTCATTTCCTTCCGCTATAACCCGGGTCCCTTGATGGCCAGCGGCAACACGATCATCGGTTTTCCCGAAGACGCAAAGTACGGACTGACTCGGCAGCAAATTCACTCCGCTTACCGAATCCTGCGGGATAAAGGCGTCAAGCGATTTGGCATTCACACGATGGTGATTTCGAACGAACTCAATAGTGACAGCTTTGTCGGCACCGCGAACATGATGTTTGACCTGATCATCGAACTTAGCCAAGAGTTGGGGATCTCCTTCGAATTTGTCAATCTGGGCGGTGGCATCGGCATTCCCTACAAACCGGAACAACAGCCGGTCGACCTGGTTCGCGTCGGGCAAGGAATCAAGCAGGCGTACGAGGAGAAAATCGTCGCTAATGGGCTACATCCACTGCGTATCGCGATGGAATGCGGTCGCATGATTACCGGTCCTTACGGGTATCTGGTTTCGACGGCGCTTCACAAGAAAGCCATTTACAAAAACTACGTGGGTCTTGACGCCTGCATGGCCAACCTGATGCGTCCGGCACTTTATGGTTCCTATCACCACATCACGGTGGTCGGCAAGGAGCATCTGCCATGCGACCATGTCTACGACGTGACAGGCTCGCTGTGCGAAAACAACGACAAGTTCGCGATTGACCGGGCGCTGCCGGCGATTGATATCGGCGATATCCTCGTGATCCATGATGCCGGAGCGCACGGATTTGCAATGGGATTCAACTATAACGGCAAGCTGCGGTCCGCCGAATTGCTGTTGAAACCTGACGGCAAAGTGGAACTGATTCGTCGCGCCGAAACTATCGACGATTATCTGGCGACCTTAAACATTTAGTTAGGCATAAGCAAGAACGAGAATAGGGTTTGCATTGAAAAGGATCACGCAGTCGTGATCCTTTTCTTTTTTTTCGTTATTGTTGCTTTGTGGTAAGTATGGCAGGCCATCATAAAGCGATTTGTTTGTTGGCGATGTTTTGGCAAAATTCACGGTCATGCTCGACAAACAACATCGTCGGCGAATATTTGAGCAGCAACTCCTCGATTTGCAGGCGAGAAATCACATCAATGAAGTTCAGCGG
>CAZOJA010000041.1:0-14116 GCA_964579955.1 uncultured Veillonellaceae bacterium
CGGCAGCAAGTCGCGCCGAATTTGGTCTGAAAACGGTCGTGAAATTCATTGGCTAACGCATAAGCGACTTCGCGGCTCTGGTCGGCTCCGGTCCGTCCTTCCATCAGGCCGAGCGCCATCACCGAAGCAGCCAGTGCTCCACAGACGCAGCCGGCGTGGCCGAGTCCGCCGCCAAATCCGGTGGTCATCCGCATCGCCTGCTCATCAAGCCTGATTCCCGCAGTATCAGCGGTAGCCCGCAGCACTGCCTCCGCGCAATTGAAACCGTCCTTGAAATACTGGCCTGCTGCATTCCTTGCTTCCGTTGCTTTGTCTGACATGTTCAACCCCCCATTATGATTTCATATTTACGAGGAGGCCCGACGATGAGCAATTTGTTTACACCCTATCAGATCGGACCGGTAACCTATCGCAACCGCTTTGTCCGCTCGGCGACCCAGGACTGGCTCTGCGACGAAAACGGCGTTACTACCGAAAACCAGCTGGAACTTTACAAAAACCTGGCCGCTGGCGGCGTCGGCCTGATCATCACCGGCCACGCCTACGTATCGCATCCGTTCGGCCGGGCAGCCCTGCGGCAAAACGGCATTGTCGACGAAAAACAGGTCGAAGGCTATAAACGATTGGTGGATACCGTGCACCAGCATGGGGCGAAAATCTTTCTGCAACTGAACCACGCCGGCCGACAAACCCTACCGGAGATAATCGAAGGAAATATGCCGGTGGCTCCATCCGACCGGTTCGACGAGAAGGGCAATCAGATCGCCCGTGCCCTGACCCTGGATGAAATCGAGCGGCTCAAGGAAGCTTTCGAAGCGGCAGCGATGCGGGCCAAGCGGGCGGGATTCGACGGAGTGCAGGTCCATGTGGCTCATGGTTATCTGCTGGCCCAATTCCTTTCCCCGTTCACCAATCAACGGCAGGACGAATACGGCGGCCAGATGGAGCAGCGGACCGCTTTACCGGCTGAAATCGCTTACCGGGTCAAGGCGGCGGTTGGTCGTCACTTCCCTGTCTATGCGAAATTGAACACCACCGACGGTATTTCAGCGCCGGTCCAGCTGTCGCTGGAAGAAGCCGTATATGCAGCGCAGATGTTGGAAGCGCATGGCATCGATGCCATCGAGACCAGCGGCGGCACGGCACGGGAAAGTCGCCTGGTCATGGCAAAACCGGGCATTCTGAAACCTGAGCAGGAAGCGTATTTCGCCCCAGCCGCCCGCCAAATCCGGGCGGCGGTTAAAATCCCCCTGCTGCTGGTTGGCGGCATGCGCTCGGTAGCAGTCATGGAATCCTTGGTCGATGAAGGCACGGCCGATATGGTCTCGCTCTGTCGCCCGTTTGTCAGAGAGCCGGCGCTGGTCAACGCGCTTGCCGCCGGGCAGACCAAAGCGACCTGCGTTTCCTGCAACGCTTGCTTTAATCCCGAGGGACTGCGCTGTAGTTACAGCGGACCATCCCAATAATTTGCTACCTATTTAACTACCCTTAAATTCTTTCCAAGCGTCTCCATGCATAGATTGCAATGAATCCACCGACAATTCCCGTCACCAGTTGCGGCCACCCCATGACAAACAGGATCGCCGAACTGATCGCTGGTGGCAGTTCCAGTAAACCGAGCAACCAGCGAAATACAAGATAAAAAAACGCCGCCTTGCCGAGTGCCGCGCTAGCGACTGCCAGCCATTCCGGCCCGGCCCGGTGCAGGCGGGAAAACAGCCAGACATATAGGCTATTGCCCAATGCCACCGGCAGTATGAACACCGGCAACGGCAATAGTTGTTGCAGCCAGGCGACAACCGGCGTCACGACCGCAATCAACAGCGCAGACCGCATGCCGAGCGCCTGCAGGGCAACCAGTAATGCCGCATTGACCAAGCTGCCGATTAAAAAAGTAGACATCCAGGGTGGCACGGGAATCAAAAACCGCAATGATTGAAAAACCAGCGTCAGGGCCAGCAGTAAACCGGTCCGCGTCAGGTTTTTCATTTTTTGTTGGCTCAAATAAAATCCTCCGTAAAATAGGGAAAAGGCCGTCCAAAATTGGAACGGCCCTCGCCACCATAATGTTTTGCTTAGGCCAGACCGCACTCTTTGGCAATCAGGTCTTTGTAGCCTTTTTGAATCTTGCGGGTAATCGGGCCGACTTTGCCGTCGGCGACCGGTTTGCCGCTGATGCTGATGACAGGCATGATTTCGGTGGTCGTGCCAGTCAGAAACGCTTCGTCCGCTCCCTTGGCAAAGTCGATCGTAAAGGCTTTTTCCAATACAGACAGCCCCAGCGCCGGCACGATCTCCTCAATCACGCGGGTACGGGTAACGCCTTTCAATATCAGGTTGCAGACCGGATACGTCCACAGCACTTCATCCTTGACAATGACAAAATTGCTGCTGGTCCCTTCGGTCACCATATTGTCACGGATCATGACCGCTTCGTAGCAGCTGGCTTCTTTGGCCTTTTGCTTGCCCAGGACGTTGCCGAGCAGATTGAGCGATTTGATGTCGCAACGCAACCAGCGCTCGTCCGGCACTTCCAGAACGCCAACGCCGGTTTCCCACTGCGAAGCATCCAACGAACTGGGACGAATCGTCATCGTCAGGCAAGGAACCACTGTGTCCGGAAAAGCGTGAGCCCTCGGCGCCCAGCCCCGGGTAATCTGCAAATAGATTCCGCCATTCTTGATGCCGCTCTCGGCGATCAGGCGCTCATGGATTTCCTCCATCTCCGCAAAGGTGAATACAGCCGGAATCCTCAGTTCGCGCAGCGAACGATACAGCCTGTCGATATGGGGTTTCAGCGAAAAACACTTACCATTGTAGACCTTGGTGTACTCGTAGACTCCGTCGCCAAACTGATAGCCACGGTCCTCCATAGCCACGACCAGTTCCTTCAGGTCCACAATCCGTCCATCGATATACCCTAATGCACCCATAGTTTTTCCTCCTTCACTTTCCTGGCAAAATAGTTTATGATAGTTTCATTCGTTGCGCGCGGCCAGTTCTTTGACTGCAGCCAGCACCGCCTGCGCATGCCCTTCGACTTTGACCTTGCGCCACACACCGGCAACTCCGCCCCGGCGGTCGATGAGGAAAGTCGAACGTTCAATCCCTTTGACCAACTTGCCATACATGTTCTTGTCCTTGATGACGTCGTATGCCTCGCACACCCGGCTATCGACATCGGACAACAGCGGGAACGGCAATCCCTCCAGCGCTTTGACAAATTTCGCATGCGACTTCAGGTCGTCCCGACTGACCCCGAGCACCTCCGTGTCCAAAACGGTCAGTTCGTCGTATACCCCGCGAAACTCGCGGGCCTCGTCCGTTCAACCAGGTGTGTTGTCTTTGGGGTAAAAGTACAGAACCACGTTTTGTTTGCCGCGAAAGTCTGCCAGCCTAACTTCACCCTCAGTCCCCGGCAGTACGAACTCGGGGGCCACACTTCCTACTTCCACAACTGCCATGCCAATTCCTCCCTTATTTGTAATTTTGAAAGGATAATAAGCCAAAATATGAACAACCGTATCGAAGCGATGGAATATATCCGTGGTTTGGCCATGCTCGGCGTCGTTGCCATCCATACCGGCTCGATGGTGCTGCTCGACCCGGCCGCGAATCCACATCTGGTTGCTTTACTGGAAATCGCCAGCCGTTTCAGCGTGCCGATTTTCTTCTTCATCTCCGCCTTTTCCCTGTTCCGCCAGTACCCGCTGCAACAGCCGCTCGACCTGAGGCGATTCTTTCAACGCCGGTTCTCCCGGGTGCTTTTGCCTTACGTCGCCGGTTCAATCCTATATATGTTGCACTATTCCTGGCTGACAGGCGACTGGAGCATCTGGTTCCCGATTCTTGTCTACCAGTTTTTTTTCTTTGGCATGGGCTGCTACCAGCTGTATTTCCTTGTCATCCTGTTGTGGTTTTATTTGCTGATGCCGCTCTGGCGCGGCTGGGTCCGGCATATCCTGCGGCAGCCGCTTCTCTGGCTGGCCCTGCTGTTGGTGGCGCAAATCGCCTTCAACTATTATTCCAGCTATCGGCTCAAGCCGAATTTCGCCAATTTTTACCTGAATCTCGGCATTGAATATCGGATGAGTTGGTGGCCGCTGCACTACGTATTCCTGTTTCTGCTCGGTGGAGTCGTCGCTTCCAGATATGAGCAGGTGTTCCCCCTGCTTCAGAGGCACATGCGCTTGTTGGGGGGGCTGTTGCTGATTTGCCTGACAGCGATGCTGGCCCACTATTACGTCCTGATCGGGCCGTTCCACTACACGCTGGTCCAGGCGGTCAACACCGTGCATCAGCTCAGTCCCGCAGGAGTGCTTTATTCAGTAGTCGCCTCGCTGTATCTGCTGGTACGCTTCGCCCGTCCGCTGCCCATCCGACTCCGCCAGACGTTGTCGATTGCCGGCAGGTATTCTTACAGTATCTTTTGGCTGCATCCATTTTTTCTGCACTATCTGCATGAAGCGGTGCGCAGTATGGGTTGGCGGCTTGACGCGCCGGTAACCGCCGCCTTATACCTGGCTACCATTTCGGTCAGTCTGTCGACAGCCATCCTCTGGCAAACCATCCGTTCAAAGCAAAAATGAGAGTTTTTGCCGCTCTGCTTCCGAAAGCAGCGGCGTAGCCAGTTTTTCATCACGGGGCGTCCATTTGCGGGCGGCCCGTTTTCTGTTCTGCGACCAGAAAATGAGCAAAAGCTGGCAGAAACGCTCAATCGAACGCTTCTGCGATTCATATTCCGGATCAGACAGCCAGCTATGGTACATTTCCTCTATCTTATCTCCGGCAACAGCCGAAAAATCCTTGTGCGCAGCCATTTCGGCGATGTGTAAAGCTTTGGTGCATACCATCAGCAGGATCATTTGCCGTGAACTGGTTTCGTCCGGTCCGCTGCCAAACTTCAATTCATCAGCCAACTGTACGCGCCCCACGTCGAGCAACGGACGAAACACTGAAAAGCTGGCTGCCACGCCATGCCTGGACACGGCAAAGCCAGCGACTTCAGCTATTCGATGCATCACCGGCCGCCAAAAAGACTTGTCTTCGCTGCGAATGGTCCACAGTAACAACTGCTCAACCCACACCGACGCCTGAGGGTTATCCGGATTAAGACTGGCAGTCGCCGCAGCAATCCGCCACTCCGATAAAAAAAGCCGCAAAAACTCGCTGCGATCCGGTATCGCCATCGCCAAAAGGTGCACCGCTTCGAATACGACCGGAACCGCTTCCATCAGTTTGTGCCGGGTCGTCCGATGCATCCAGGCTTCGAGAACCGGCAAGAAGCAGTCAGCAATCGGACAGTTTTCACAGAGCGCTGCCCAGGCTGCGGTTTGCCGGGCAACGGGAGCGAACCAGTCCAGGTCACGACGACGCAAGGCATAGCTGCCAGCGCTGGCGGCAAAACGTGCCACGCAGTTTAGCGCCTCCGCCGAACGCGGAAAATCGGACGCCGCCAGCAGTTCCAGCGCCGCGTCGCTGGCGAGGCGGGCCGGTTCAGCCATCTTTTCGCGCCGGCAGGCTGCGATAACGAGCGATAAAGAATCCAACCGAACAATGAGCGCCGCGCCTTCGCCCGCTGCACAAAACCGTTTGGCAGCTTCAAGAAGAAGCAACACAACCGCTGCCTGGCGGGCATTTATCGCATGATGAACCGCCCCGACGATTTCGGCAAAATCGACTCCCGAGGCAGACTGTACGTTCCGGGCGGTAAGTCCCGCCTGTTCATGTTCTCCTGCCGCCAATTGCTTGCGCAGCAGCGCCAGATTGTCAACGGACATGGATCTCCCCTTTGTAAATCAGACCACGCTCGGTGTCCACCGTCACAATCATTCCATCCGTCAAGGCCGTCACAGCGCCCTCGGCGCCTACAATCACCGGAATGCCGAAACTTACGCCCACGATTGCCGCCTGCGAGGTCAATCCGCCTTCCTCGGCGATAATAGCCAGCGACTTGCAGGCGTCGGCCGCCATTTCGTCCATCAAGCTGTGCACGACCAAAATCTGCCCCGGTCTGACTTTGGCGAGATCCTGCGACGAAGCAACTACGCAGACAGGACCGGTCGTTTTACGCTGGCCGATTCCGGTTCCCCGCAACAGAATCTGGCCGACCGTGTGAACCTTGATCATATTGGTCGTGCCGGTGATGCCGACCGGAATACCGGCGGTGATAACCACCAGATCACCGGACTTGATCCAACCGGAAGCCATCGCACCGGAGATTGCGTTGGACATCATCTCGTCGGTATTGGCTGATTGCGGCACGAATACAGGCTGCACGCCCCACAACAATAGCATCCGGCGCAACATTTTCTCTTTGGGTGTCACGGCAACGATGACCGCCTGCGGTCGGTACTTCGAAACCATCCGGGCCGTATAGCCCGATTCGGTCGAAGTGATTACGGCGGCGGCGTTCAGTTCATAGGCAACCTGCACGGTTGCATGGCTGATTGCATCAGTCGTGGTGATGGGGTCGCAGGATTCATTGCGGGCGGCAATCAAAGCGCCATAGTTTAGAGCGGCTTCGGTGCGCCGGGCCAGTGTCGCCATCACGGTCACCGCCTCGACCGGATATTTTCCGGAGGCGGTTTCGCCACTCAGCATGATCGCGTCCGTCCCATCCATGATCGCATTTGCAACATCGGTAGCTTCGGCCCGGGTCGGCCGAGGGTTGACTATCATCGATTCCAGCATTTGCGTCGCAGTAATGACCGGCTTGCCGACCAGATTGCAGCGGCGGATCAACATCTTTTGGATAATCGGCACATCTTCGGTCGGAATCTCTACTCCGAGATCGCCCCGCGCCACCATCACGCCGTCAGCGACCTTGAGAATCTCGTCAATATTACGAACTCCGGCGGCATTTTCAATTTTGGCGATGATATGGCAATCAGCGCCGCGTGATTCGAGCACCCGCCGGATTGCCAGCACATCAGCCGCCTTCTGGACGAACGACGCCGCAATGAAATCGACGCCCTGTTCGATCCCGAACAAAATATCGAGTACATCCTGCTCGGACAGAAACGGCAATCCCAACTGGACATCCGGTACGGCTACCCGTTTGAAATCACTGATCTCTCCCGAATTTTCCACCATGGTCAGGATATCATCGCCGTTAACCTCGACGATACGCAGACTGACCAGCCCATCTGCTAACAAAACGGTTTGCCCGGCCGTTACTTCTTGCGGCAGTCCTTTGTAATTGACCGAAACGGCCGTCTCGTCACCCTCAATTTCGCGCGCCGTCAGGGTAAACATGGCTCCTTCCCGCAACGACACGGTTTTGTTGACGAATTTTCCCATGCGGATCTCCGGACCTTTTGTGTCAAGCATGATCGCCACCGGAAGCTGAACGGCTTCTGCCGCCGACCGCACCTGCCTGATCCTTTCGCCATGCCCGTCATGGCTGCCGTGTGAAAAATTGAATCGGGCCACATTCATCCCGGCCCGCAGCATCGCTTCCAGCGTACCCGGTTTATCGGTACTGGGTCCGACCGTGCAGACAATCTTTGTCCGTTTCATTGACAGCCTCCTGTTTCGCACAGGATTTCCCGTGCTTCCGCCGCTTCAGATTCCAGTGCCAATACTTCGAACAGTCCATCACCAAGCATTGAGATTCCGGCCGGACGGATTTCGGCCATCAGCCCTTCACTTTCCAACAGGCCTTTCAACAGCTCTGCCTGAGCCCGGTTAGCCGCGATATGAATTACTGTCCACATTTCGCCGTCCTCCGGTCATAAGATTTTTTAGAGTTTAATTTGATACTTCGCCAGTTTCTGATAGAAACCGGACCGGTGGATTCCAAGGATTTTGGCCGCTTTGCTGCGATTGCCTCCGGCTGCTTCCAACGCTTTGTATATTGCTTGTTTCTCTGCGTCTTCCATTATTCCTGCAAGCTCGTGGTTCTTTTCCGTATTGGCCGGCTCACTTTTTGTCGCCGCTCGTCGCATCATCGGCGGCAAATGTTCCGGCAGAATCTCTCCCTCTTCGTCCATCAGGTTGACGGAACGTTCCAGGACATTTTCAAGTTCACGCACATTCCCCGGCCAATCATACTCAGTGAGCATACGCAGCCCTTCCGGCGAGACACCGGCGACATCGAACTGAAGCGAACGGTTGATTTTGCCCAGCAGTGCGGCGCAGAGTTCGGGAATATCTTCGCGGCGTTCCCGCAGTGGCGGAATGTGGATTGAAATAATATTCAGCCGGTAATACAGGTCCTGGCGAAAAGTCCCCTGCCCCATCATCGATTCCAAATCCTGATTGGTCGCAGCAATCACCCTCACATCTACCGGGGTCGTCTTAGTGCCGCCGACCCGCTCGACTTCGCGCTCCTGCAATACCCTCAGCAATTTGGCCTGCATCGGCATCGACATATCACCGATCTCATCAAGGAAAATCGTCCCACCGTTGGCCAGCTCAAACTTCCCTGGCTTGCCGCCTTTTCGGGCGCCGGTAAATGCCCCGTCCTCATAACCGAACAGCTCCGATTCGAGCAGGTTTTCCGGAATCGAGGCGCAGTTGATCTTGATGAACGGGCCATGGCGACGATCACTCGCATAATGGATCGCCTGGGCGAACAGTTCTTTGCCGGTGCCGCTTTCACCGGTCACCAGCACGGTCGAATTCCCCTTCGCGGCTCGCAGCGCAATCATCTTCAGCCACTGGATCTTTTCGCCGGAGCCGATGATGCTGTCGATCGTATATTTTCCACCCTGAACCTTGCGCAATTCTTCCTTGTAATAGTCGAGCTCCGATTGCAGCGAAGTCAGCTTGCGTGCCAGTATCCTCAGGTCCTTCACATCACGGAACACCATTTTGCCTACAGCGCCGGTGACTGCTCCGTCCTTGACGATGGGTATCCGGGTCACGACGGTATTATGGTCGCCGATTTTCTGCATATCGCAGATTTCCGGCTTGCCGGTCTGGGCCACGATGTGCATCCGCGTGTTTTCGATCACATCGGTGATATGCTTGCCGATCGCCTTTTTCGGGTCGATGTTGAGGAATTCGCCGTACGCCTCATTCATCATCGTCACTATCCCGTTCTTGTCGACCACGACGATACAGTCGAAAATACTGTTGACAATCGAGTCAAGCGTACTCTTGAGATCTTTGACTTCTTCCAACTCGGAAGCGACTTTCTGCAATTCGGTCACATCCTGGAATATTGCAACCGCGCCGACAATCTTGTTGTTTTTGATGATCGGCGACCGCTTGGTCATGATTTGCGAATTGCCTGCCTTCATCTTGTGCGGCGTTTCGACGACGCCGGTCTCGAGTACCCGCATCAGGCCAGTATTGGGAATCACATCGTTAATTGAACGGCCGACGACATTTTCCGCCCTCATACCGGTGATTGCCTGCGCCGCCGGGTTAAAAATCGTCACATTACCGGCCGCGTTGATCGCGATGACGCCGTTGCTCACCGAGTGCAGCACCGCTTCGAATTCTTCCGCCATCGAGACCGATTTTTCCGACAGGTATCGTACCATATCGGTCCGGGTCAAAAAGCCGATCGGCTGATTGTTGGCATTGACAACCGGGAATCGGCCGTACTTTGCCAACAGATTGTTTTGTTGCAACGTATCCGCCAACATCGTGTCCTTGAGGCTGAACACGTTGGAGGTCATCACATCGCGGACCCGCTGCGAGGAAATATCGATTTTCTGGGCAATTGCCTGTATCAGATGCGTTTTTGTCAATAAACCGATCAACATCCCGTCATCATCGACAACCGGCGCCCCGTCAATATTATTTTCGAAAAAAATCCGCGCCGCATCCGACAATGACACTCCGGCGTTCAAGGTAATCAGCTTCTTGCTCATCAAATCCCGAACGATCAACAGAACCCCTCCCGTTTTCCAGCGCTGATATCGTCATTTGTCCACCATTATAGACATCTACTGTCTATTGTAACACAAAACAAAAGACTCCGCATTTTTTCACGGAGTCTTTTGTTCCCATAATCCTGTCAGCAGAACTGGGGTCAGATCGTACAGGCGCCGTCTACGCTGAGCACGGTGCCATTGATGAATTTCGCATCATCCGAAGCAAGGAACGCGAAAGCGGCGGCGATTTCTTCCGGTTCACCCAGACGCCCGGCAGGGATTTTCACGATGATTTTCTCCTGCAGCACTTCGGCCGGAATCTTGCGGACCATATCGGTACCGATAAAGCCCGGCGCTACGCAGTTGAACCGCAGGCCGTTCTTGGCCATTTCTTTGGCCCATGATTTGGTCATGCCGATTACGCCCCATTTGCTGGCTGCGTAGTTGGTTTGGCCGATATTGCCAAACAGGCCGACGATCGAGGAAGTCGTCAGCACGACGCCGGATTGTTTTTCCAGCATATAGGGAAGGACCGCGGACGTGCAGTTGAACACGCCGGTCAAGTTGACGGAAATCACGGCATCCCAGGCTTCTTTTGCCATCTTCTTCATCATCGCGTCCTTGGTAATTCCGGCGTTGTTGATCAGTACGTCGACTTGGCCGAATACTTCGATCGCCTTGGCAACCATCGCCTTGGCGCTGTCAATGCTGGTCACGTCGGTTTGCACATAGATCGCCTTGCGACCCATGGCCTCGACTTCCTTGACGGTGGCTGAACCGTCAGCGAAGTCGGCCACGACGATATTAGCCCCTTCTTCGGCGAACCGCAATGCGGATGCCTTGCCGATCCCGCCGGCTGCTCCTGTGATGACGACGACTTTGTCCTTTAAACCTCTCATGATTGTGCCCCCTTTTCTCTTACATTTTCTCTATGACTGTTCCGATGGCCGGCCCGCCGCCGACGCAAAGGGAAGCGAGTCCATACCGTACGTTACGCCGCTGCATTTCATAAATCAGCGACACAATGATCCTGGCTGCCGTGCAGCCGACCGGGTGGCCTAATCCGATACCCGAACCATTTGCGTTCACCTTGTCCATGCTAAGGTTCAATTCGCGATTGACTGCCAGGAACTGGGCTGCAAACGCCTCATTAATCTCATAGTAACCGATATCTTCGGCTGTAAGGCCGGCCAGTGCAATGGCCTTGGGGATGGCATAGGCCGGACCGATACCCATGACCTCGGGCGGTACGCCGAAATTGGCGGTAGAACGGAGTTTCGCCATCGGTTTCAGACCCAAGGCCTTGCCTTTTTCGGCCGATACCAACACCAGCGCCGCTGCGCCGTCATTCACGCCGGAGGCATTTCCCGCCGTAACGGTGCCGTCTTTTTTGAAAGCCGGTTTCATCGCGGCCAGTTTCTCGAGTGAAACGTCAGCCCGGGGATGTTCGTCGGTATCAACGGTAACCGGTCCTTTGCGACTCTGAATCGTCACCGGCGCGATTTCCTCTTTGAATACGCCTGCCTGGATTGCTTTAATCGCCCGTTGATGGCTCATCAGGGATAGTTCATCCTGTTCCTGGCGGCTGATGTTGTATTTTTGCGCCAGGTTTTCAGCGGTATTGCCCATGTGATAACCCATCATGGCGCAAATCAGTCCATCGTGCAACATGCTGTCAAGCATCTCGCCATTGCCCATCCGGTGGCCTTCACGCGCGCCTTTCAGCAGATAGGGAGCCTGTGTCATGCTTTCAATGCCAACAGCAACCGCGATTTCGCTTTTGCCCAGCATGATCGACTGACTGGCGATTTCAAACGCCTTCATGCCGGAACCGCACTGCTGGTCGACCGTGCAGGCGTATCCTTCCACCGGCATGCCGCATTTCAGCTGAATCTGACGCCCCGGATTTCCTTTGGCCCCTGCTTTGTATATCTGACCGCATACCAGTTCCTGCACTGCAGCGGCAGCAACCCCGGCCTGCTCCAACGCCGCATTGACGGCAACCACGCCAAGCTCCACCGCACTGACGTCTTTCAGTTTACCCATGAAGTCACCGATCGGCGTCCGTTTTGCGCCAACAATCCATACTTCTTGCATGCCTTTCCCTCCTCATTTCAACATCTTTCTGCAAACGCAGATTTCGACCGGTGAGAGATAGCTTCTCCCACCGGTCTGTCAACAAAGTATTATTGGACCATGTCCTGCAGACCCATCGGTTCGGCCCGGAAAATCCGCTCATCCATGATCTTGAGGTTTGGTGAGATGATCGGTTTGAAGTCCATCAGGGCCAGGACATCTTTTTCCAGATCAACGCCCGGTGCAATTTCGATCAACATCATTCCTTCAGCAGTCAGTTTGAATACGGCGCGCTCAGTGACGTAGAGCACCGGTTGCTTGACTTTCTTCGCATAATCGCCGCTGAAGGTGATCTGTTCGACATGCTCAAGGAACTTACGGGCCTTGCCTTCCTTGACGATGGTCAGTTTGCCTTCGCCTACCGCCACTTCCAGTCCTGCCGCGGTGAACGAGCCGCAGAAAACGACGCGTTTTGCATTCTGGGTGATGTTGATGAAACCGCCACAACCGGCCACCCTGCCTTTGAACTTGCTGACGTTGATATTGCCATGCATATCGGTCTCCGCCAGACCGAGATAGGCCAGATCCAGTCCGCCGCCGTCATAAAAATCGAATTGATAGGGTTGGTCAATAATCGCTTCCGGATTGGTCACGGCGCCAAAACTCAGTCCGCCGGCAGGAACGCCGCCGCTCGGCCCCGGCTCGACAGTCAGCGTCATCATGTTGCCGATCCCTTCTTCATTGGCGACATTGGCTACCCCTTCCGGAACACCGATTCCCAAATTGACGATCGCGTTGGGAATCAACTCCATCGCAGCCCGCCGCGCAATCACTTTCCTTTCGTCCAGCGCCATCGGCGTGAGATTATTCAAAGGAATGCGGATTTCGCCGGAATACGCAGGGTTATATTGTTCGGAAAAAGTTTGCATGTGCAGAGCCGGATCTTCGCAGACCACGACATAGTCGACCAGGATCCCCGGCACCTTGACGCCCATCGGCTTAAGATTTCCGACTTCGACGACCCGTTCAACCTGCACAACGACGATGCCGCCGGAGTTTTTGGTCGCCTGGGCAATCGGCAGAATTTCCAGCGCCAACGCTTCCTTTTCAATCGAAATGTTGCCATGCAGGTCGGCGGTAGTACCGCGAATGAATGCAACGTTCACCGGAAAAGGTTTATACCAAAGCCACTCTTCGCCACCAAGCTGGATCACTTCTACAAGGTCTTCCTTGGTTACATCATTGATTTTTCCGCCTTCTACCCGCGGATCGCAAAACGTATTCAAACCAACTTTGGTGATTACGCCCGGTTTCTTGCCGGCAACGCTGCGGAACCAGTGAGTCAGGGTTCCTTGCGGGAAATTGTAAGCTTCAATCTTGTTTTCCACGGCAAGCTTGCCCAGTTTCGGCGCCAGGTTCCAATGTCCGCCGACCACGCGCTTGACCATTCCTTCATAACCGAAATGATTCAGTCCGCGGTCTTTGCCGTCGCCCTGTCCCGCACAGTAGACAAGACCGAGGTTCCGTGGCGCACCTTCCGCCAAAAAGCGTTTTTCCATCGCCAAGGTTAGAGCTTCGGGGTGTCCATTTCCCACGAAACCGCCAGTTGCGATCATGTCGCCATCTTTGACGAGTTTGGCGGCCTCGGCTGCAGTGATAAACTTAGCCATTCAGTTAACCCTCCTTGCATTATTTAAAGATAATTTCAGCTACGACAAATCTATGCAACTTTCATGCCAACACCATATACATTTCTCCTCGTTATTGATAATCCCACGCAAATGATTTGCACTTTTCAATCGTTTTATCACGCGCTTTAATCAAATGACTTTCACCATAAACCTGAAAAGCTACCTCAAAGCTTCAATAAATTTGTCTAACTTGTTGTCTAGTATTTTGTTTTATTTTGTGTACACTGTCTAAATAATTAAACACGAATTTTTATGATATTTATAGGCCAATATAGGCCAGCAAACGTCACAGTATGTTTTTGTTTAACGAAATGTGACTTGGCAAAATTCCGCCCCTCTCCTTTGTGATTGCTTCCGCTTTTCATTTCACCATTCAGTAGTATGAATTATGCAACTATTGTTGCTAATTGTTGCGCTAAATAATGTATAATAGGGTTAAATGCTGTTAGCGCCCTATGTTAGCCCCTACTGCTGCAGAAATATTTTTATCGCCTGCGGCAACTTTTCATTCTCTTGGCA
>CAZOJA010000042.1:0-14075 GCA_964579955.1 uncultured Veillonellaceae bacterium
GTATCAGCGAAAACAAATGGATCAAGATCAACGCCGCCAGCAACACATGATTCGCGAACTGCAGAAGCAAGGGTTTGAGGTTTCCAAAATTGGGGCGTGAGGTTGGCGGTTTCAATTTCTATTTACGTATTAACGGGTATGAGAAAAGAGCATAATATATAATTAAGGAGGTTTGGGTCCATGAAATACGTCCGGTTCTTGTGGAGAAATGAGGTTGCCTGCGGCATACTCTCGGGTGACCGCATCAATGTTTTGCAGGGGGATTTTTTTTCACAGCATACGCCGACTGACCTTGTCGTTGGTCTGGATGAAGTCAGGCTGCTGGCGCCCTGCAAACCGACCAAGGCGGTGTGTATCGGCCTGAACTACCGTGATCATGCGGAAGAAATGAAATCGGAACTGCCGAAAGAACCGCTGATGTTCCTTAAGCCTTCTTCAGCGTTGAATGACCCGGAGGGCGCGGTTTGCTATCCTTTGATATCAAAGAATCTTCATCACGAAGCAGAGCTTGCCGTTGTCATTGGTCGGACTGCTAAGCATGTCAAGGCAGAGCAGGCCAACGAATACATCTTCGGATACACTTGCGCCAATGATGTCACTGCCCGCGATATTCAAAAAGGTGATGGGCAATGGACCCGCGGCAAAGGGTTCGACACGTTTTTGCCGCTGGGGCCATGCATTGAAACTGAGCTTGATCCGCACGATCTGGCGATAAAGTGTTGGGTCAACGGTGAATTGCGGCAGTCTTCCAACACAAGCAACCTGATATTTTCCGTCCCTTATCTGGTGGAATTCGTCAGCAAGGTAATGACGCTATACCCAGGAGATGTCATTCTGACCGGAACTCCTTCCGGGGTCGGACCGATGCAGGCTGGCGACAGGGTTACCGTTGAAATCGCCGGGATCGGTTCGTTGCAGAACCGTATCGTGGCTGAAACTGAATAGGAGAGGTATTGTGGAACAAAAAACCGATTCATTGCTGAGTTGGCTCAAGGAAATATCGGAAGTACCCGGTCCCTCGGGATTTGAGCGCAGGGTGCGCGAACTGATGACGGAGCGGTTGGCAGGTCAGTGCGAAGTACTCGAAGACCGGATCGGCAGCGTGATTTTTAAGAAAACAGGACGTGCCGGCGGACCGGTTATCATGCTTGCAGCCCATATGGACGAGATCGGCTTTTTGGTGAAGACAGTCACCAAGGAAGGGTTTTTGAAGTTCGTTACCTTGGGTGGTTGGTGGGAACAGGTCATGCTGGGCCAGCGCGTCACCGTGATGTCTCCCAAAGGCGACATTCCAGGGATTATCGGTTCAAAACCGCCTCACGTGTTGTCTGCGGACGAACGCAAGAAGATGGTCACCAAACGGGAGATGTACATCGATATTGGCGCAATTGACAAGAAGGACGCGGAAGAGCGGATGGGCGTGACTCCCGGCGTTCCTATCGTTCCGTTCGCGCCGTTCACGACGATGGCCAACCCGGATCTTTTGGTCGGCAAGGCCTGGGATGATCGGGTAGGCTGCGCGATTGTCACCGATGTTTTGCAGCAACTGGCGAAAGTGAAGCATCCCAATACGGTGTGCGGCGTGGGAACCGTTCAGGAAGAGGTCGGTTGTCGCGGCGCCAAGACAAGCGCCGATGTGATCGGGCCGCATGTCGCGTTTGCCGTAGATACCTGCATTGCCGGCGACACTCCGGGCATGAGCGAAGACCAGGCATCAGCCAAGCTTGGCGAGGGTGTGGCCGTTTGCATCTATGATGCGTCATTGATTCCGCATGTGAAATTGCGTGATTTCGTCTTGGATACGGCTAAAGCAGAAAAGATCCCGTTTCAACTGGAGTTTTCCGAAGGCGGCGGTACTGATGGCGGCAGAATCCACCTGCACGCGCAGGGCGTGCCGAGTATCGTCCTTTCGGTGCCGACACGCTATATCCACTCGCATCACGGAATCATCAGCCGCAAGGACTATGAAGCGGCAGTGCAATTGTTGATCGCCCTGATTCGCAAACTGGATGCGAAAAAGATGCAGGAAATATTGGCCTGAACATACTCTTTGCGAAAAAAAGGGTAGCATGTCTGGCACAATTATTGAATATTTGGGAGTGGTATCGATGGAGAGAACTTTGGTATTGGTCAAACCGGATGGGGTGGAGCGCCGGTTGAGTGGAGAAATTATCGCCCGCTTTGAACGGCGTGGCCTCAGAATTGCAGCCCTCAAACTGTGTCGGATGACCCGCGAGATGGCTGAACGCCATTATGGGGAACATGTGGGAAAGCCGTTCTTTGGCGGGCTAGTCGAGTTTATCACTTCAGGCCCGATTGTGGCGATGATTGTGGAAGGCGACAACGCGATCAAGGCAGTACGCACGATGATGGGTACGACCAATCCGCTGGACTCCCAACCGGGGACGATCCGCGGCGATTTTGCCCTTACGATGTCCAATAACGTGATTCACGGGTCGGATGGCCCGGAAAGCGCAGCGAGGGAAATCGCGACATTTTTCACGGCTGGGGAAATCTACTGATAGAACAGGATGGAGGTTAGGCCATGAAAATCTATACCAAGACGGGCGACAAAGGGACAACCGGATTATATACGGGTCAAAGGGTCGACAAAGACAGTCTGCGGGTAGAAGCCTATGGCAATGTCGATGAAATCAATTCCGCACTGGGGATGGCTCGGGCGCATGTGAAAAACGATGAAGTCCGGCATACGATCCTGGAATTGCAAAAAATGTTGATGCAAAGGGTGATGTCCGATCTGGCCAGCATTGGTCAGGAATCTTCCTATACAGGGGAAAAAGACATTGCCTGGCTGGAACAACTCATTGACGGTTTTACCTCCCGACTGGCGCCACTGAACCGGTTCATCATTCCTGGCGACAATCCGGGAGCTGCGGCGCTGGATGTGGCCCGGACGACCACGCGGCGGGCCGAACGGCAGCTATGGCGTCTCTATCGTCAGGAAAAGTTCGATGAGAATTTGATTGTGGCGCTCAACCGTTTGTCTGACCTTTGCTTCACGTTGTCGCGGGTGGAAATCGAGCTACCCGAACAGGTCCATTAGCTTGTCGACCGCTCAGGTTTTGCCTGGGCGGTTTTTTTGCAAATTTTTTCACTTATACTTTTTGGAAATGTCAGAATCAGCAGGAAAATATCAGCAACGGCGAGAATTTATAGAAAATGTGGTTGAAACTCGCTGAAAGCAAATTGACAAAAATAGGAGGGGCCCGATTTGAAAGAGTACAAAAGTGACAGGATCAAAAATGTGGGCATTGTTGCTCACGGTGGCGCCGGAAAAACTTCTCTGGCCGAAGCTATGCTGTTTAATGCCGGCGCGGTAACCCGCCTGGGACGTGTTGATGACGGCACGGCGACCACCGATTTCGAAGCGGAGGAAGTCAAGCGCAAGGTCAGTATCAGCGCGGCTTTGGCTCCATGCGAATGGAAGGATTACAAGATCAATGTCGTTGATACCCCGGGCTATTCTGATTTCGTAGCGGAAGTAAAAGGCACCCTGCGGGCCGTCGATGCTGCGCTGGTCGTATTGTGCGCTGCTTCGGGCGTTGAGGTGGAAACTGAAAAAGTCTGGAAATATGCTGTCGATCAAAAATTGCCGCGTTTTGCGTTCGTCAATAAGATGGATCGGGAAAACGCCGATTTTGATGCGACTGTCGAAGCGATGAAATCAGCGTTTGGCGGCAGTGTGGTTCCGTTGCAGTTGCCGATCGGGTCGCAAGATAGTTTTTCCGGCATCGTGGATGTCGTTTCCATGAAAGCAGTGGTTTATAAGGGCGGAAAAGGAACCGAGACGGAAATCCCCGATGATATGAAAGATGCGGCGGAACTGGCGCGAATGAGCATGATCGAGGCTGCGGCGGAAGCGGATGACGATGTGCTGGCCAAATATTTGGAAGGAGAAGAACTGACAGACGAGGAAATCTTCTCCGGTCTGGTGAAAGGGATTGCTGACGCGAGGTTTGTCCCGGTGTTTTGTGGTTCGGCAACCAAGAACATTGGGATTCCTGAACTGCTGAACTCGATTGTGAAATATGCGCCTGCCGCCGATAAAGCGGTGGTTTCCGGCAATAATCCGAAAAACGATGAACCTGTCAGTCGCACTTGTGGCGATCCGTTTTCCGCTCTCGTCTTCAAGACGACTGCCGACCCGTTTGTCGGCCGACTCAGTTTTATCCGGGTGTTTTCTGGTACGTTGAAGCCGGATAGCATGCTGTATAACGCGACAAAGGATAAAACAGAGCGAATCGGCAGCTTGTTCACGATGCGGGGAAAAACACAGGATGCGATGACCGTCGCTCATTGCGGCGATATCGTTGTTGTTGCGAAAATGACGGAAACGGGCACTGGCGATACTTTGTGCGACAAGGAAAAACCGATTGTGTTACCGCCGATTGCATATCCCGGCATTATGTTCACCATGTGCCTGGAGCCGAAGAACAAGGGCGATGAAGATAAAATCGGCAATGCTCTGTACCGGCTGTCAGATGAAGATCCCACTTTGAAATTCAAAAAAGATGCCGAGACCAGTCAGCTGTTGGTCAGTGGCATGGGCGACCTCCACCTGGCCATCATGGGCGAACGGTTGAAGCGCAAATTCGGCGTTGAAGTGAAACTGAGCGATCCCAAGATAGCTTATCGGGAAACGATCAGATCAGGCGTGAAAGTCGAAGGAAAACATAAGAAACAGACTGGCGGACATGGTCAATATGGACATGTCTGGCTGCAGCTCGATGCATTGCCGTCCGGTTCGCCTTTTGAATTCGTCGACGCCACCTTTGGCGGTTCAGTGCCGAAACAATTCATTCCGGCGGTTGAGAAAGGCGTACGAGAAGCGTTTGCCAAAGGCGTCATCGCCGGCTATCCATTGGTTGATATCAAAGTCACACTTACCGATGGTTCTTACCACGATGTCGATTCGTCGGAAATGTCCTTCAAGGTGGCCAGCGCGCTGGCGATTCGTAAGGGCGTGGTGCAAGCCAAACCGATCCTGCTGGAACCGATTTACAGTGTGGAAGTCACGGTTCCGGAGTCCTATATGGGAGACATCATCGGTGACCTGAACGGTAAACGCGGCCGGATTCTCGGTATGGAGCCGATCGGCGGCGGCCAGGGAATCGTCAGGGCGATGGCTCCGATGTCGGAGATGTTCCGCTACGCGATCGATTTGCGTTCGATTACGCAGGGCCGAGGTAGTTTCAGCATGGTGTTCGATCATTATGCGGAGGTTCCGCAGCGTCAGGCCGAGGCAATCATTGAAGCCTACAAGAAAGAGAAACAGGAAGACGAAGATTAAGGCGACCAAGACGAGATCCCGCCAACGGGGTCTCGTTCTCATTAGGCGGAGAATTGTTGGAAGAGGTCGACAATATGGATGCATTGCCAATGGATCAGCAGGAAGGGACAGTAGGGCCTTTAAGCGATCAGCATTGCCGGCTATGCGGTGAGGAACTGGTTTCCGCCACCACATATCCGTTGCAAAGCGAGCTGATTTGTATGCATTGTCTGTTGCGGCTGGGTCCGGAACGCGCTCAGGTGTTACTGAAAGTGAAAAAACTGAACCCGGATGAGGTCGCCCATGCGGTGAGCTTTTTGCGTGGTTTGCTCAACAGAAACCAAACCTTGCGGCTGCGCGAGGCGATAGAGCTGGGTGGGCGCTACTGGTGGGTGAAGTTGCCGGACTTTGGCGAGTATGTTTGCCGTAAGCTGCTCGAACAAGGAATCATCGACTGGGACGGCGAAGTATTGGATGAGGTCTGGGACCGACTAATTGAACAAGCTGTGGAGGAATGAAACCATGTCAACAGAACAAGTCAGGATGGTGCTAGAGTATATCTATCGTAGACGCAGTGTGCGAAAATTCACTGACGAAGCGATTCCCAACGAGGTGATTGAACAACTGATTGATGCCGCCGTGCATGCCCCTTCGGGAAAAAATCAACAGAACTGGCATTTTGTCGTGGTGCGGAACAAACAGATGATTCAAGACATGGTCAAACTGGTCGAAGCAAAGCATGAGAAACTAATCCCTTTCATTGCCGATACGGAAAAACAAAAAGCATTCAAGGGGACCGTCGGTTATCACACCGTGTTTAAGAATGCCCCGGTTGTCGTGCTGGTGTTTGCCGGTCCTTATCCGGGTCCTGCAGATGACATGGTTGCCGGACCTGGTTTGACACAGCAGGAAATTGATGTGTTAAAACAAATTAAACCAGGCATTCAGAATGTGGCTGCCGCGATGCAGAATTTGTTGTTGGCGGCTGCATCTTTGGGCTATGGAACATGCTGGATGACCGGACCGACTTATGCCGGCCCGGAAATCGCCGCAATGGTCGGGTTTAGCAAGGAAGGATATCATTTGGCCGCGTTGACGCCGCTGGGTGTTCCGGCCGGTGATGGTGCATCCCCGCCGCGCAAACCGCTCGCCGAAGTGCTTACGATTATCGACTGATATCGATATAAACCATAAAACAAACAGGGACTTCTTTACGAAGTCCCTGTTTGTTTTATAAAGTTGGTCGGGGCGACAGGACTTGAACCTGCGGCCTCCTGGTCCCGAACCAGGCGCGCTACCAAACTGCGCTACGCCCCGGAGTTCACAGTTTCAAATTATACACACTCCGACAGGGATTGTCAACTCAAAATCCCGTCTGATATAATGCTTCTTGGAACAAAGATGTGAAAAAGCAGGAAAAAACCAATTTAGCCAGAAGATAATATCAGGAAAAGCAAATAAAAAGAGGTGAGCCATGGGAGAAAAACAACGGAAAATAAGAACACTTTCAATGGTCGTAGTTGCTTTTGTCATGCTGTTTTTGGCGATTCCCTATGCTGCTGCGGAGCCGGCCAGTCCGGATATGCCGGTGAAACGCGGCATGTATGGCGATGAAGTATCCAAACTGCAAAATAAATTGAAGGAATACGGTTATTACAAAGATCCGGTCGACGGGAGATTCGGCGCCAACACGCTCAGTGCGGTGATTCAGTTTCAAATTGACTCCGGTTTGACGGCAGACGGAGTTGTCGGCACTTCAACCTGGGAGTCGCTGAAAAATTTCCGCGGCGCCAGTTCGATCAGCCGTGGTCGGGGGAATTCGCGCAAGGCGCAGATTTTGCTCGGCATGGCCCGGCAGTACGTGGGCGTGCCTTATGAATGGGCCGGCCGTTCACCAAGTGGATTTGATTGCTCCGGGTTCATTTACTACGTATTTGACCAGCTGGGCTATGGATTGCCGCGGATGGCGGATGGTCAGTTCGAAGTGGGGATTCCTGTCTCGCGAAATGCGCTTGAACCTGGCGATCTGGTCTTTTTCGAGACGTATGAACCGGGACCGTCACACGTCGGCATTTACATCGGCAATGACCAGTTCATCCATGCGAGTTCCGGCGCCGGGCATGTAACGGTTACGCCGTTGAACAAGGCCTACTATCGGGAAAGATACCTCGGTGCCCGAAGAATCCTCAAATAATCCGGGAACCGGACGCAGGTCCGGTTCCTTTTCTTTTACTGCCGTTGCTTGACCAACGCCGGCAGAGGGGTGGCTTCGAACCGTATTTCAAAGGTCCGATCCCAGGGCAGGCTTGCTGAAATGCGCCAGCCGGCAATTGCATATGTGCTCTGCTCAGACGTTGGCAGAAGGAACAGGTCATTTCGCCACTCGCGTTCTACCAGCACCGGGAATGCATTGGACATTTGGCGTGAAATCCGTTGCTCGGTCTTGGTGCGCGCCGACTGCAGATCATAGGGATTGACGTTCTGTTGTTGCAGGGATGTGTTAAGGACGGGACGAAACCTCTTTTGGTAATACCAGTCGTCAGCCAGGCGCTCCGCCAGGAAACTGACCCGTTGGAGATCGCGATGCAAGGGATCTCCGGCCGGACTGGCGCGATTGCCGTAAAGCACCATGGCGGCCTGCGTCACGGCCGTGCCGATCGAATTGCTGGAAGTGTTCCAGCCGGCGTAAGCGATCAGACGATGAAGCGGAACATCCTTTTTCTGCAGATGCGGCAACAGGGTTTGCTCAGCCTGCCAATCTGCGGCCAGGTCTACCAGGGCGACCTGCTTGCCGCTTGCCAGCCAGTCCTTTACCAATAGCGCGGTTTTGTCCATTTCCGTGCTTTGACTGAGGGAAGAGCCGGCATGGATGACCAGGACATAATCGGCGCCGGATACGTCGCCCGTTTGGCTTGCGTTGCCGATGGCCAGTTTTTCCGTCACCGTCCGCGACAACGGCCCCGGCATGTAGGGCATGATCCGTTCGGCAGTCGTCGCTTCGGTATAATGGACATATACTCTGGTTTTGGCTCCACCAGGTTCGGCTATGATTTGTCCAAGCAGACTGAGCGCCACTTCGTCAGTGCCGCGGGTAACAAAGACCTTGTTTTGCAATAGTGGATTCCGGCGGATGGCGGCGTCGAGCCATTGCCGTTCCAGATTGCCGAGACCGAAGGGAGCGCTGTCATCCTGCCCCAGAACCAGTCCGGCGAGGATTCCGTCGTTGACCAGTTCCAGCAGCTGGCTGTTCAATTGGCGGTTGGACCGGTAGAGATTGCGGTACCGTGCGATCAGTTCCGGCGGCAGTTCTGCCTCCAGCTTGCGCAATTTCGCCATATCGGCAGGATTTTCAAATAGGAGGGTTGTTTCCTGCAAGATGGCCCAATCTGACATCAGCGGCTTGAATTTTTCCGTGAGCGGATTATCGGCTATGAACAGGCGGGGGATGATGTTGAAGGCATAAAGGCGAACATGAGGTAGCTCGTTGTGAATTTTTCGCAATAACGCGATTGTTGCCGCTGCGTCGTCGTGATGTTCGTTGCCTTGGCGAGATGCCAACAGGCCGCCGTGCACCAACATATCCACCGAAATAATCGCTGCATCGGAGCGGGCTGCCTGCTGCAGCAACCAACTTCTCAATCGGGCGGTATCGCCGGGTTGGCGGTAGTTGTCCAGCATATCCCGCGAAGGTAAAGAAACCTGGATTTCTGCCATTGCCGCAAGTTGACGCACATAATCGGTGCAAGGCGGCCGGCTGTCCAGCGGAAGCAGCGCGATTGCCAAGCGGGGCGAAGGCGGTTTGGGTTCCACCGGAGTCGCCGTATGCACGAGATCAAACTGAAATAAAATGTACCAAGTTGCGCTGAAAAAAACAAAAATCAGGCCCAGATGAACAAAAAAACGGCGAATCATGCTTCCTCCTGCAATGAAAGTGTTTTCATACGCTTGCTTTTCATGTAATATATTAGTGTTGAATTGAGGCCAGAATGGTTGGTGGTTGAACAGACGTGAGGATCATTGCCGGAACCGCAAAAGGAATCAGGTTGAAAACGCCCAAAGGAATGAATACCAGGCCAACGGCCGACCGGGTCAAAGAGTCGATGTTTGGGATTTTGGCCGCCAACGTAGTGGACGCAGAAGTTCTGGATTTGTTTGCCGGAACCGGTAATCTGGGGCTGGAAGCCTTGAGCCGGGGGGCGGCTTCTGCAACTTTGGTGGACAAAAATATACAAAGTATAAAGATTATCATGGAAAATGCCATTTTGACCGATCTGGCCAGAGCCGCGGTAATCTGCCGGGAAGATGTGATGACGGCGCTTAGGCGATTACAGGCGTCAGCAAAATCTTTTGACCTGATTTTTTGCGATCCGCCCTACAATCTGGGTTTGGCGCCCAAAGTTCTCAGCTGGCTGGACGCGACAGAAGTTTTGCGTGATGGGGGCATCTTTGTTCTGGAACATTCCCGGCATGAAAAACTTCCTGAGGGATTAAAGAGGATTGTGGCATATCGTAGCGAATTTTATGGAGAAACCGTTGTGAGTTTTTTCATGAAGCAGGAGGGAATCCATAGTGAGAATTGCAGTGTGCCCGGGTAGCTTTGACCCGGTGACACGCGGCCATCTCGATATTTTCGAGCGGGCGGCAAAAATGTTTGACCAGGTGATTGTCGCAGTATTTCATAATCCCGGCAAGCGGCCGGTTTTTACGATGGAAGAACGGGTTCAGCTGTTGCAGGACGCGACGAGGCATATTCCGAACATCCAGGTGGATTGCTTTTCCGGTCTGCTGAACGAATATGTCCGTGCACGCAATACCAATATCATCGTTCGCGGCCTGAGAGCGCTCACGGACTTTGAATACGAATTTCAACGGGCGTTGTTAATCAAGCATGTGGATCCCGACATCGAAACGGTATTCATGATGACCAGCAGCGAGTACTCGTTCGTCAGCTCATCGGCGACAAAAGAGCTGGCCAAGTTTGGCGGTTCAATTCGCGGACTGGTTCCTGCCAACGTGGAAGAGCAGATCGTTCGTCGGTTGAAGGACCGGGCGTAAGAAAGGATGTGGCGTTCATGAAAGTCGAAGAGATTCTGGAAGAAATGGAAAATATTCTGTTGGAGTCGGGGCGGGTTCCTTTTACGAACAAGCGATTGGTGGAAGAAGACGACATGGCCCGCCTGATCGATGAATTGCGTGATGCGATGCCTTCCCAGCTGGTTGAGGCTGGACGTATCGTGAGCGACCGGCAGCGCATCCTGGAAGAAGCACAGCAAAAATCGGACGAGATCATCCAGCAAGCTAAAGCATATCACAGCAAGCTGACTGATGAAAACCTGATTACCCGGCAGGCGCAGGAACAGGCCAATGAAATCGTGACCAATGCGCGCAAGGAAGCGGAGCAGACCATTCGGGAAGCCGAGGAGAAAGCAGCAGACATGTTGTCGATCGCGCAGAAAAACGCGCAGGAATTGGCGATGGATGCGATGGTCTATGCCGATCAGGTGTTCAACCTGGTCGAGACTAATCTGTCACAGTCACTGGATACGGTGCGCAAAGGGCATGAAGAACTGAAACAGCAGTTTAGAAAATAAACAGGCCCGAGATCAGCTTTCGTGGCTTGGCAAGAATACGGCGGATTGGCGGAAGTCAAGGCCGCCTTTTCTATGCGCCGGCATCGGCAGGCAAAGGCTGAACAGGTCTGTTGCCGCAATATCAATGGCAAGCATGGACTGTAACGGTGAAAAACCTTTTGCATGAAAACTTCTTGGGTTCAGTGCCGCAGTGGTCTTTGTGATTACGGGAATGGCGCCCTGTCGACTTATTTTTCGCAGTGCAACGCGGCCTTGATTGTTCAGGGCAAGAACCCTTGCGTACAATGGGCCTGTCGCGTCAAATTCATGTATTTGCTCTCGTTGAGTTCCCAGCAGCAGATGGACGAGGAGGCGTTGCAAACGGGAGTACGGGTAGCGTTTTGTTTTAATCAATTCCATCAGTTCGGACAAGCTGCCGGCATTGTGTGCGGCAGTCTTTAGCCGGTTTTCCAATCCTTCCGAAATCTCCGGCGCTGTCAGCAGTTCCTGATTGGACAGAATGCGCAATTTCGCCAGGATTGTGGTTCCCAGTCGGTCGATTACTGCCGGAGCGGCTCCGGTTTTCAGCAGGAATCCGAGAATATCGGCAGTGGCCGTCGGTAAAGCGGCGCAAAGAGTTGGCGTGAGAATCCCTGAACGGCATAACTCCTGACGGATTGCTGTCGCGCTCGCAAAACTGTTTGTCAGCTGACGGTCATGAAACCCGCTGCCGATGCGTTTCACCGGCAATGGGCGTATGGACGGCGCATAGCGGTTCAGGGCACGGAGATATTCCACCGCCAGGATGTTGTTGGGTGAGATGATGAAATCCTGCATGGCGTAACCGTTCGCAACCAAGGCGTCTGCCAAGGCGGCGGCGTAGGTTTTGCCGCGGTTCAGGCCAAGTTTCAGTTTTTCTTTTATCCGCGGGTCTTCCATGCTGGCGGCAGCGGCAGCGAGAATTGTTAGATCCTCATTTTCGGCGCCGAACGACAAAGCATCGACGATGCCCAGGCGACTGAGCAGACGGATGCCGCCTTCAGCAAAATACTGGGCGCTGCGCACCGCGAACACGGCAGGCAGCTCCAGGACCAAGTCGATGCCGGAGCGAACGGCGGCTTCGGCCCGATGCCATTTGTCGGTAATGGCGATTTCGCCGCGCTGGGTAAAGTGACCGCTCATCACGGCAATCACGGTATCGGCCTGCGTCAGTCGGCGGGCTTGTTTTGCCTGGTAGGCATGTCCGTTGTGAAAAGGGTTATACTCGGCGATGATCCCGGTGGTTTGCATTGTCAGTTTGTTCCTTTTGTAATATAATTACTTAGACGTATGTTTCGGGCGGAAATGCAAATAATCCTGCCGGGATCGAAGATTGGTTCGATTCATTATTTATTTTGGGAGGTAGCAAAGGTGAAAGTACTCGTTGTAAACTGTGGCAGTTCCTCGCTCAAGTACCAATTGTTCAACATGGAAGATGAAAGTGTATTGGCCAAAGGACTGGTCGACCGGATTGGCCTCGATGGTTCGGTGCTTAACCATCAGCCGACAGGAAAACCGAAAGTGCCGCTGACGGCCGAAATCAAGAATCATACGATTGCAATCAAAATGGTGCTGGATGCTCTGGCAGACCCTGAACACGGCGTGGTTTCCAGTATTGAAGAAATCGATGCGATCGGCCACCGTGTAGTGCATGGCGCAGAGAAGTTCAGCGATTCTGTGTTGATCTCGCCGGCTGTGCTGGCAGCGCTGGATGAGTTCACCGAGCTGGCGCCGCTGCACAATCCCCCCAATATTGCCGGTATCAATGCCTGCGCCGAAATCCTGCCGAACGTTCCGCAAGTCGGTGTTTTTGACACCGCCTTCCATCAAACCATGCCCAAACATGCGTTTTTGTACGGGATCCCTTATGAGGCGTATCAGAAGTATGGCGTACGTCGTTACGGGTTCCATGGAACTTCGCATAAATATGTTTCCCAACGGGCGGCCGAGATGATCGGCGACCACATGAGCAATCTGCGGATTATTACCTGCCACCTCGGTAATGGGGCGAGCATCACGGCAATCAAAAATGGAAAATCGATCGATACCAGCATGGGCTTTACGCCGCTGGAAGGCTTGGTCATGGGAACCCGCTGCGGCGATATCGATCCGGCGATCGGTCCTTATCTGATGCGTAAAGAAGGCATGACCCCGGACCAGATCGACAACTACCTGAACAAAAAGTCGGGAGTGCTTGGTTTGTCGGGTTTGTCCAGCGATTTCCGCGATCTTGAGGAAGCCGCCGACAAAGGCAATGAACGGGCGCAGTTGGCGATTGATGTTTTCGCCTATACTGTGCGGAAATATATCGGCAGTTATGCGGCGGCCATGGGCGGAGTCGATGCCATCGTATTCACCGCCGGATTGGGTGAAAATTCGCCGCGCATTCGCGATCAGATCTGCAACGGACTCGAGTTTTTGGGAACGCGTATTGATGCGACCAAGAATGCAGGGCGGGGCAAAGAGCAGGAAATCAGTGTCGACGGCTCAAAAGTGAAGATTTTTGTCATTCCGACCAATGAAGAGTTGGTGATTGCCAGAGACACCAAAACAATCTGTCTGCCATTAGTCAAGTAGTATTCTTGACAAGCTTTGACTGCATCGCTATAATGGGTAAGGTGATTGACCCTTGATTAAAGTGGATGTTTCACAAATACTTGCGCGTGTCGGCGATAGTCAACCTGTTTCCCTTGTTGTCGATGCCGCAGCCATTGGCGAAACTGCTCCTTGGTTCGACGGGAATGTCACTGTTTCCGGCGAAGTCATCAATCTGGGGAATTCCATTCGTTTCAACGCCCGCATTGTCGGGCGGGCGAAGTTGGAATGCGGTCGCTGCCTTGTTGCATTTGAACAGCCGATAGAGTTTTCTCTGGAAGAAGATATTGAATCCGAGGAAATCGATACCGCTGCCGGAGTATTGGATATTGCCGAAACGATTCGCGCTGCATTGATTTTTCATGAACCGATGCAACCGCTTTGCAAAGAAGAATGCAAAGGCCTTTGTTTTCATTGCGGCATTGACCGGAACCGGCAGGAATGCAATTGCGAACAAAAGCCGATCGATCCCCGTCTGGCCGGATTGGGCCGTTTGTTGGAATAATGAATTGTGAAGACTCTATACATATAGAGTGGCACGTGAAGGAGGTGTAATGACATGGCGGTACCCAAGCGGAAAC
>CAZOJA010000043.1:0-13628 GCA_964579955.1 uncultured Veillonellaceae bacterium
AGAATGATTTATTTATTATTTTACCATATCTGCTGTTTTTCAGCAGCAGGCGGCTGATTTGCCGATTTATTTCAACAGATTGGTAGGGATATCGTAAAACGAAGTCGAATAATATTTAATTAGCAATGGCCGGGAGGGTTTTCTGGTGAACGTGTTGCAGATTTTTAAGTGGCAAAGGTGGGTATTGATTTTGACAATATGGTTTTCCGTCGCTGGTGCTGCTCCGGCTGAAGCGGCGCCGTTGGTCCCTTTACGTGATTTTTTCCGCAATCCCGAAGTGGCATCGCTGACCCTTTCACCGGATGGACTGCATCTCGCCTACATGGCGCCAGTGGAGCGCCGCTTGAACCTTTTCGTGCAAAAGCGGGGCGAAACGTCAGCCCGCCAGGTGACTGACATTCGGGACCGCGACATTGGCGGGTATTTTTGGAAGGGAAACGATTCGCTGATTTATCTGAAAGATGATGGTGGCGATGAAAATTATCATTTATATGCCGTCAACCTGACCAGCGGCAAGACGCAGGACCTGACCCCGTTCGCCGGTGTGCGGGTCGGTGTTGTCGATGATCTGGAAGAAGTGGAAAATGAAATGCTGATTAGCATGAATCAGCGGCGTCCCGATGTGTTTGACGTCTATCGCCTTAACCTGATTAGCGGCGAAATGAAGATGGTGGTGGAAAACCCGGGTGATTTCGTTGGTTATCTGACCGACCATGCAGGCAAGATCCGTTTGGCCATGGCCAAAAATGCGGCAGAAAACCAAAATGTCGTGTTGTACCGACAGACAGAACAGGAAGAATTCCGTCCGGTGATCACAACCGGTTTCAAGGATTCGGTCAGCCCCTACTTTTTCACTGCCGACAACCAGATGCTATATGCCGCCTCGAATCTGGGCCGGGACAAAAAAGCCCTGGTTGTGATCGATCCGCAGAATGGACAGGAAGTCAAGCAGCTGTTTGATCATCCGGCAGTCGACGTGGGCGGCGCCGGTTGGTCCAACGCCCGTAAGGTGTTGACCAGCGTCAGATATACGACGGACAAGACGCGGCGCCATTTTTTTGACGACAAGGCCCGTGGCCTCTACGCCGCCCTGGAAAAACAACTGCCAGGCTATGAAGTGTCAGTCGTATCCAGCAATAGGGCGGAAGATCTCTATGTGGTGCGGACCTTCAGCGATAAAACCCGCGGCGCCTACTACATTTATGACTGGAAAACCGGCAAGCTGGAAAAGTGGCGGGAACTCTCCCCTTGGTTGAATGAAGCCGATATGGCCGAAATGCGCCCCGTTTCCTACACCAGCCGCGACGGAATGACAATCCATGGCTATCTGACTTTGCCCAAAGGAACGACTGCGAAGAACCTGCCTGTCGTGATCAATCCGCATGGCGGACCCTGGTTGCGCGACCACTGGGGCTTCAATTCGGAAGTGCAGCTACTGGCCAATCGCGGTTATGCCGTGTTGCAGATGAATTTCCGCGGTTCGCTCGGGTATGGCCGGGCATTCTGGGAAGCCGGTTTCAAGCAATGGGGCCGCAAGATGCAGGACGACATCAGCGATGGTGTGGCGTGGCTGGTGAAACAGGGGATTGCCGATCCCAAACGCGTGGCGATTTATGGCGCGAGTTACGGCGGGTATGCCGTGCTGGCCGGACTGGCCTTCACTCCCGAACTCTATGCCTGCGGTGTCGATTATGTCGGAGTATCGAACATTTTTACCCTGATCAAGACCATCCCGCCTTACTGGAAACCGTTGATGACGGAGTTTTATGAAAAAGTCGGGCATCCGGAAAAGGACGAGGAATTCCTGCGAGAAATCTCACCGGTGTTTCATGCGGATAAGATCAAGGCGCCGCTATTGATTGCCCAGGGCGCCCGCGATCCACGGGTGAACAAGGCGGAATCCGATCAGATGGTGGCTGCGCTGGCCGCCCGCGGTGTCCAGGTCGAATATCTGGTCAAGGACAATGAAGGGCATGGTTTCCGTAACGAAGAGAACCGCTTCGAATTCTATGAGGCAATGGAACGGTTTCTGCAAGGATGCCTTCAGTAGCGGCGGGAAAGGAAAACATTGATGCAAAGGCTCTCTATTGATTTATTGAGGCCGGAAATGATTGCGGCCACGGAAGTGAATGATGCGCTGGGCCGGGTTTTGATCCGGGCCGGCAGTTCGATTCAGGAATCGCATATCAAGCTGTTGACCGAAGCCGGTTATAAGTCGGCCTATGTCGAGTTGCCGCGTTTTACTGCCGCTGCCCCTGACCCGCTGATTAGCCAGGATACCCGGCAGGAAGCATTGAAACTGATCCGCCAGATCTATGATGGCTTTCGCAACAAAGCCGATGTGGACAGCTCGCCGATTCGTGAGTTTGCCGCACAACTGGTCAATCAGGTCGTAGTTAACCGTACGAATGTGTTTCAAACGGTAGACATCCGGCCGACCGAAGATTATCTGCCGGGGCATGTGCTGAATGTAGCCGTTCTGTCGATATTGATCGGGCTGAAATGTGAGTACACTGTGACAAGGCTGCAAGAACTGGCGCTTGGCGCGATGTTGATGGATATCGGTGAAATGGCGATTTCACAGGAAATCCTGAAAAAAACCGATAAACTTACGCCGCTGGAAATGGCGGAAGTAAAAAAGCACCCGGAGCTCGGTTTTGACGCGCTACGCAAGAAAATCCGCGGTCTGCCTGCTCCAGCGATGCATGTGGCGTACCAACACCACGAAAATTTTGATGGCAGCGGTTACCCTCGCGGCATTGCCGACGGCGACATTCATGAATACGCCCGGATTGCCGCAGTGGCCGACATGTTTGACGCCTTGCTGTCCGACCGGCCGTTTCGGCATTATTATCTGCCGAATGAAGCCGCTAGCATTCTGCAGCTGTTTGCCGGCAAGATTCTCGACCCGGAGATGGTTTCCCATCTGCTGTCGCAGGTGGCGCGAGACCCGAAGGGCAGCCTGGTTCAGGTGGACAGCGGTGAACTGGCCGAAGTGGACAGCATGGAGTCCGCCAATCCGTCCCGACCCAGGTTGCGTCTATTGACTGATGCTTGGGGAAACCGGAGCAAAGAACCGGAAATTCTCGATTTGGTCAAACAGCGCAGCCGCAGGATCGTCAAAGTGTTCAAGGATCAGGAAATTATGGAGTGGATCACTAAGTGATCCACTCCTGGCATTCGGAGGTGCGGCTTGCATAGTTTGCATTGTTTGCCGATCGGCGCTTCCCAGCTGGACTCCTTCGTTGCGCGATTGCTGCAGCAAGACGCGGCGCAACCGCAGCAACAGACGGCGCTGATGCTGCCCAGCCCATACTTGCTGGAGCAAGTGCGTCAACGGCTAAAACGGACCAATATCGCGGGCTGGGAATTTCCCGGCCTGTTTTCAATGGATGAACTGGCGGAAAGACTGTCGGGTTGCCAAAAAATCAGCCGTGTCGGGCAGGAACTGATTCTGGAGGAGGTTTTAGCCGAATTCCGGCAGGCGAAGGTTTTTGCCTGTTTCGGGGAGGTTGCCGGATTTCCTGGTTTTGTCGCTGCGCTGGCCCGCCTGTTTGACGAATTCAAAATGGCGGCTGCCACACCGGACGAACTGGACGGAGTGATGGAAGTCCTGACGGAAGCCGGTGGCGGCGATGCAGCTCGCCATGCGGCGGTCACTGCGTTGTTTCGCCGTTATCAGGAAAAACTGATCGAGTATGGGGTGGTCGATCTTGCCGGAATGTACCTGCTGGCAACGGAAACGCTGTCGAAGCCGGAAACGACGCTTCCCTTCCAGCGGCTTTTAATCGCCGAGTTTTCGATCCTGTCGCCGCTGAGGCTGCGATTCATCGCCGGACTGCAGCGCCGGGTACAGCTGGAAATCAGCGTTTACCATGAACAGAACCGCCCGGCGTTGTACGCGGCGACGGAGTCGGTGGTTCAGGCGCTGCTAGGGTTGAATTTTGTCATGCAACAAGCGCCGGCAGTCAATCGCAGCAGTGCATCGATTCAGCATCTGCAAAAGCACCTGTTCGCCGAAGCGCCGCCAGTCAAGCCGGATGCGCCGGATTTGCAGATCCTGTTAAGCCCGACCCGGGCCAAAGAAGTCGCCGTGGTTGCCGACAGGGTGAAGTCGGTGTTATTGTCCGGTCGCTTGCAACCAAGCGATATTGCTTTAGTGGTGCGTGACCCCGCCCCGTATCGGCAACTGAGGCAATGTTTTGAAGAACGCGGTGTGCCTCTTGACGCACCGCTCACTGTGGCAATCGGCGAACGTGCTTCGGTCCGTTTGGTTTTTCATTGGCTCGGGCTGTTGTGTGGTCGCGGCGAGCGCAGCGAAGTGATGGCAGTGATCAAGTCGCCATTTCTAAGACAAAAATGGCGCTGGGATGTCGACCAACTGGAACAGCGACTGCTGGCCGGCGTGCTGCGCAGCTGGGAAAACTGGACCGGTGCAGTCGACAGACTTGCGCCGGACCAAGCAACAGCCGGGCTCTGGCGTGACTGTCTGGCCGAATTGAGGCAGCAGCAGGCGAATTGGCTGGAACTGTCAAGGCGTGAATCGGTGTTCGCAAGTTTCCAGGCCTGGGCAGACTGGGTCGATTTACCTGGGGTGTTGCGGCAGTGTCGCCAGGAGGGCACGCTGAGTCTGGCGGAAATGCGGGCGGAGTTGCTGGCATGGCAAGCGCTGCTTGCGGCAGTGGCAGAACTTGAATTGATGTTTTCCCGTCTGAAACCGGGAAAGGCTTCGCTCGGCCCCGGAGAGTTCGCCGCGCTGTTGCGCCGGGTTCTGCAGGGGAGCGAAATTGAGCTCGCAGGACGGCAGGAAGCAGGTGTGCAGCTGGTATCGCCAGGTGCAGCCAGTGGCATGCAATTTTCACTGGTCTTCGTACTCGGCCTGACTGAAGGTGAGTTTCCGTCCCAGCCGCGTGAAAGCTGGCTGTACGGTGACGGTCAGCGACGACTGTTCGGCGAAATGGGACTGGAAATGTCCACTGCAGCAGCGAGGGGCCTGTTGGAAGACTTCTATTTTTCCCTGGCGATTGGCATGGCCCGTGACGGTCTGGTGTTGAGCGCGGTGACGGACAGTGAGCGTCTGCCCTCACGTTATCTGAACGAGGTAGCCCGTTTGTTCTCCGCTGAGGCGATTGCCGTTCAATCCATCGGCGTCGATCAGGTCGTGGCAGGAACTCCGGCAGCGGTCCGTAGCCGGGCGGAACTGCAACGGGCAGCTTTGCGGCATGTATGGCAGGAATCGGAACAGGCGGATGAATGGCGACCTATATATAACGCTATTCAGGCAGAATTGCCGCAGGGTTTTCTGGAACGGGCAAACATCGAGACCAACCGGCCGGAAGCTCATGCCGGTACGATACCGCAACAACTGATCACGTCCGCACGTTTTTCCGCGTCAGCGCTGGAACGTTATGCCAGTTGCCCCTTCGCCTACTTTGTGACCGATGTGCTGGGGTTCAGCGCCAGCGATGAAGCGGATGAAGGCGTCGATGCCCTGGCCGCCGGCGCGATCTGGCATGAGATATTGGCTGCGTTTATGACCGGTCGGCGGGGAGAGCGGCTGGACCCGGCGAAACGGTCGCATTACACTGAACAATTGCTGGCGCTGTTGGATCGAAGCGTACAAAAAAGAGAACAGCAGGGTCGGTTGGTTGCAGGCGTTTGGTGGCAATATGAGCGTCGCCGCTGGGAGCGGGCGATCGGGCAGTGGCTGGAGTCGGAGCTGGAACGGCAAAAAGGCTCGCTGCTGCAACCAAGCTATTTCGAATGGGCGTTTGGCATGGCGGCGGGCTTGGGCTGCGACGCCTGTTCGACGGAACTGCCGCTGACGTTGGAACAGGACGGAGTGCAGGTCGAACTGCAGGGAAAAGTCGATCGCATCGATATTGCTGCTCACTCTTATCGGGTCATCGACTATAAGAGCGGACAGCTGCCGAACGGAAAACAAGTGCAGCAGGGGGTGTGTCTGCAGGTACCTGTCTATATGATGGCTGTGGAAACTCTGTTGGGGCAGCGGTTCGACGAGGCGGAAGGACTATATGTGCCGGTTGGGAAAGTCGGCCGCGATTTTCTGTTGCCAGGAAGAATTGCTTCGCGGCAGGAGTTGTTTGCCAAGACCCGACAATATGCAGTCCAGTGGGCAAACGGCATTCGTTCCGGCAAGTTTCCGGCCCGGCCGGCGTTGAAATGCCCCACATATTGTCCGGCGGCATCGTTTTGCCGCCAGGACGGGGGCGAAGACGGTGATGGCGCGGAGGAACTGCAGGATGAATGAATTTACGTCCGGACAAAAGAAAGCGATCGATACGCTGGATAAGAATCTGCTGGTGAAGGCCGGGGCCGGAGCAGGCAAGACCAGGGTTTTGGTGGAACGCTATCTGGCGATTTTGCAACTGGAGGCCGCCGAAGTCGAGGAGATCGTCGCAATCACGTTCACCCGCAAGGCGGCGCGGGAAATGAAAGAACGGGTGCGTTCCCAGGTGCGCCGATTGGTGATGGAAGCCGCCGAGGCCAAGCAATGGGGCAAATGGCGCGAAGTCGAACGAAAACTGGACAGTGCGCCGATCAGCACGATTCATTCGTTGTGCAGCCGAATTCTGCGCGAAAATCCGGCCGAAGCCGGCGTTGATCCCGAGTTTTCCCTGCTGGAAACCGCCGAAGAAGAGATCCTGTTAGACCAGACTTGGCGGGAACTGCTCGAAACTGCGGCGGTGCGCCAGGATGAATGGCTGGTCCGGCTACTCGGCGTTTACTCGCCGGCTCAGCTGCGACAGGACTTTTTACCGCTGTTCAAAAAACTTTACACAGACGGACTGGTCGGCCCGCAGCTGGAAGCTTCACTTTGGCCCGATTCGACAGACTCGCTGCAGACGGCCGCTGCAAATCTGAAAAATGCTTATCAGGAACTGTTCCGCTGGATTCCTGCACAGGGAAAATGCAACAAAACACAGGCGGCGCTGGCTGAGGTCCGGGCCGACTGGCCGCAGACGGAAAAGCGGATCGATCAGGCGATAGAAAATATTGCTCTGCTTGATGCGCTGGAAATTCCTATGAAAGGATTGCGCAGCAGCGGTGACTTTGGTGAGGCGATACGCTGTCGCAAAGCGGCGGCGCTGGAATACCGAGGGCTATTGCTTGACCGACAGACGCAGCGTCTGATGCCTGACCTTAGCGATTGGTTCCGGCGGATGGCGCAGAACTGGGAGCAGGTAAAGCGGCAACGTGGCGCTCTTTGCTACGACGATCTGGAGAGCGGCACGGAACGGTTGCTGCGAAGCCATCCGTCGGTTTGCCAGCGTTACCGCGAGCGTTTCCGCTACCTCATGGTCGATGAATGCCAGGATATCAACGAACGACAACGGCAGATCATTTATCTGTTAGCTGGCGGGCACCCGGAGCGTCTGCTGGCGAGCAAGCTGTTCGCGGTGGGGGACGGCAAACAGTCGATTTATCGCTTCCGAGGCGCCGACAGCGGCATTTTGGCCAGGCTACAGCAAGATATATGCCGCAGCGGCGGCGAAGTGATCGAGTTGCTGGACAATTTCCGTTCGCACCGCCAACTGGTTGGGGCATTCAACGATTTTTTCCTGCAACTGATGCCGGTGACGGTTTGCGAAGATGAAACCGGCGGCGCTGATACGGTCGAGTACAACAAATCAAGCGGCTTGCGTGGCGAAGCTGGGCAAGCCGGGGTCGAACTATGGGTGCAGGAGATGTCGGGTCGCAGCGGTTCTGAGGCAAGGACCGCGGAAGCCGCGATGATCGCCGGAAGGGTCAAAGCGCTGGTCGCTGAAAGCGGCGGTGAGGTCCATTACCGTGACATCGTGTTGCTGCTACGGGCGTTCACGCATGTATCGCTGTATGAAGCGGCGTTTGCCGAAGCGGGAATTCCCTATTACGTCGCAGGCGGGCGAGGTTTTGCCGGCAGACAGGAAGTGTCCGACGCCCTGGCGTTGCTGCGGTTCCTCGACAATCCCTGGCGATCGCTGGATTTGTTTGCCGTGCTAAGGTCGGCAATGTTCCAGTTGTCTGACGAAACGTTGATGCGATTAAGACGCGCAGGCGGCGCTGCAGGAATCCGCGGCGGACTGGCGATGATTGAAACGGTTGAAGAACTGGAGCCGCGGCAACTGCAGGCGGCGCTGCAGGCCCGTTCCCTGTTGACGACCTGGTTGGCCCGACGACATTTTTTGTCGCCGTCCCAGCTGCTACGCGAAGCCTTTGACGCGACAGGTTTCGATCTGCTCCAACTGACTCAGTTCATGGGCGACCGCCGTTACGCAAATTTGCTAAAACTCTTGGAACTGGCGACGCTATTTTCCGAAACCGGCGGCAGTCTGTCGGAATTCCTGCAATACATCGAGCAACGCTCCCAGGAGGAAGGCGAAGCGGAAATCGACAGCGAAACCGGTGATACGGTGAGGATCATGACGATTCACAAGTCGAAAGGGCTCGAGTTTCCTGTCGTGATAGTGCCGGATCTGCAGCGTCGGTTCAATCTGCGCAGTCCGTTGGCCGTGTTCCTGCCTGGCTATGGATTGGGACTGAAAGTGCCGGATGCAACGGGAAAACTCTGCGAATCCGCCCGCTTTCGAACGATTTGCCGTCGCGATCATGCGTTGGAGAAGGCCGAACTCAAGCGATTGCTCTATGTGGCGATGACCCGGGCCGAACGACAGGTGGTTTTATCGGCGATGGTCGATCAGCCCAAAACCGAGAAGGATTTCCGTAATGCAGCCGGTTGGCTTGACTGGACGCGCAATTTGTTCGGTTTGGGCAGCACGGTGCAGGATTGGCCGGAAACCCTGACGCTCGGCGAAACGCAGATCAGAATCCGTTACTGCGAGGCGTCGCAAAGTAACGCTGCGGTTGCGGTTCGACAAAGCGAAACGCTTTTTTCTGGCAACGTTCAGGAGATTGCCAGGCCGCTTTCATCGGAAATCCAACGCAACAGCAGACCGCTGGAATTCCTTTCCGTAAAGCCGCAAACCCTGTCGCCGGCTTACCTGGCCGAATATCTCAGCTGTCCGCGGCGCTATTATTACGCTCATATCTGTCGTATGCCGGCACTGGCCACGCCTGGCGATGCAGCGGCAAAGGCCCCGATGGGACCGGAAAAAGTCGCGGCCTGGCAACTCGGCGTTGTGTTCCACCGTTTTTTGGAACTGCTGCGTCCGCCGCTCGATTGCGAAACCTCCTTAAAACAGGCTCTGGCCGAAACCTTGCCGCAGCAAATGTGGGAACAGGCTAGCCGCCAAGTGCGTCGTTGGGCGACGGATTATGCCGGCAGCGCATTGTATGGAGAAATCTGCCTGCTGGAGCGCGACCGGCGGGAGTGGCCCTTTCACTACCGATTGCTCGCTGCGACAGGCGACCTGCCAACAGTCTGGTTATCGGGCCAGGTTGACCGTTTGCTGTTTTATCCGGATGGTGCGCTGGGTATCGTCGACTACAAGACTGATTGGGTTGAGCGGCCGAAGCTGAACGAAAAAGCCGCTCATTACCGACTTCAGCTCGCCAGTTATGCGCTGGCGGCCGAGGCAGTATGGAGGCGGCCTGTGCGGGATGCAAGAGTGTATTTTGCCCGGTTGGCGGAAGCGGTGAATATTGATGTGACACCGTCCGCTCTGGAACTGGCACGAGGCGAACTTCAGGCAATGGCCGAGTTTATCCGCGGTCATGGCGAAGAAACCGATTACCGCTGCAACCTTGAAAACTGCCCGGCTTGTCCTTTTTCACCAACCTGCCTGCAGGAATAGTCTGTCGCCGTTACAGCATCAGGCTGCTGCCCGGCGACAGGATCTGGACCGGAATTCCGAAACGGCTTTCGACTTCCTGCTTGAAAGGAACTGGGTCCTGTGCGATGACCGGCCAGGTGTTGTAGTGCATCGGAACCACAAGACGCGGCTTGATCATGCCGGCTGCTTCGGCGGCGTCGGATGGTCCCATGGTGAAATTGTCGCCGATCGGCAGTAACGCGACGTCAATCGACTCGAGCCGGCCGAGCAGGGCCATGTCGCCGAAAATGCCGGTGTCACCGGTATGGTAGACTGTTTTGCCGTGAAAGTTGATGATGAAGCCACAGGCGTGTCCGCCGGGAATGCCGGCGCCGTGGAAGGCCTGGGTAATTCTTACATAGCCGAAATCGAAATTGCATTTGCCGCCGATATGCATCGCGTGGGCCGATACGCCTTTTTCGCCGCAAGCCCGGGCGATCTCGGCTGTAGCGATGACCAGGGCGCTGTTTTGACGGGCGATATTGACCGCATCGCCAAGATGGTCGTCATGACCGTGAGATACCAACACATGCTGGCAACGGATCTGATCGACCGTGGTGGCGGCAATCGGATTGCCACTGAGAAACGGATCGATAATCACGGCATCTTTTCCTTCACACAGCATGAAGCAGGCATGGCCGAGAAATTTCAGTTCAGGCATGGACAGTCCCTCCTTCAATATTTTCTGCTATATTGATTCGCGATTTACTTGCCAACCCCTTTTGTCGGGCAAGGAGTTTTAATCGGCGGCAGAGAATATCTAGGCGTAGAACAAACGACAAGGAGCATCTTCGAAATGGCAGTTGATGCGTACCAACGCGAAATAAAATATCTGCGACTTTCGGTCACCGACCGCTGCAACTTCCGCTGCGCCTATTGCATGCCACCGGAAGGCCTTCGCTGGCTGGCGGCGGAGGAGATTCTCTCGGATGAAGAAATTCTGCGGATTCTCAGCGTGCTGGGCCGACTAGGTGTTTCCCGCGTGAGGCTGACCGGCGGCGAACCACTGCTGCGTCCGGGGCTGATCGAACTGATCCGACGGATCCGGGCGCTCGATGTGTTGGAAGACCTGTCGCTCACGACCAATGGTAGCCTGTTGAATCAGTTTGCCAAAGAATTGAAACAAGCCGGCGTGAACCGGGTAAATATCAGTTTGGATACGGTCGAGCCGGAGCGGTTTCGCGAGCTGACCTGCGGCGGCAATGTCCAGGACGTGCTGGATGGGATTCGCGCGGCGACCTTGGCCGGCCTTTCACCGGTCAAGCTCAACGTGGTGCTGACCGAAGCGGTTCGCGAGGAAGATCTGGCTTTTTTTCAGGAACTTGTCCGGACTTCGCCGGTGATTGTCCGTTTTATCGAATATATGCCTTCGCACCAGTGCCGTGTGCGAGCGGGCATGACAGTGACATCCGTCGCGGAAAGCCTCAGCCGATTGGGCAGCGGCGAGTTGGCGCCTCCCCGGCAAAACCCTCATGGGTGTGGACCGGCACGTTATCTTCAGTCGGCAGCCGACCAGGGGATGTATGGCTTCATTGCACCGATTTCCAATGGATATTGTGACCGTTGCAACCGGATTCGCCTGACGGCCGACGGAAGATTGCGACCTTGTCTCTTATCGGATTTGGAAGTCGATCTGCGATCCGCACTGCGTGGCGCGGCCACTGACGAGGAAATCGCGGCATTGTTCCGGCAGGCTTTGCAAAGCAAGCCTTCGGCGCATCAGCTGTCGGATCATAGTTCGGCAGCCTTTCGCAAACGAGGGATGTCACAAATCGGCGGCTGACCGGTATGCTGCAGCAGGAGTTTGACAAGTGGCAGCGAATCTATAGCAAATCATCAAAAAACGCCTCGGCGTACGATTGGAGACTACAAGATCATGGTCATCGAAGTTCGTTTTTTTGCTTCGCTGCGGCGTTTTACACCCAATGAACCCAGCGGGATTATTTCGGTGGATGTGGCGGACGACCTGACGGTGGAAGAATTGCTGCACCAGATGGAAGTCGACCCGGCGCCGATCAACAGCATCCTGATCAATGGCAAGGAAGGAAACCTGGCCAGCCATCTGGCGGACGGCGACCGACTGGGATTGTTTCCGCTCAATGTGAACGGGAGTAAATGATACGATGGAACTGACGCATTTTGATTCTGCCGGACGGGCCCGTATGGTCAATGTTACGGATAAGCAGGACACGGAAAGAGTCGCTGTGGCGGCAGGTAGGGTCGTGATGGCGGCGGAAACCCTGTCGCGGATCGAAGCTGGCCTGATCGGCAAAGGCGATGTACTGGCGGTGGCGCAAGTGGCCGGTATCATGGCGGCAAAAAAAACCTGGGAGATCATCCCGATGTGTCATCCGTTGCTTTTGACCGGCGTTGGCATTGCCTTCTGTCTGGATGCGAAGGCATCGGCAATCGACATTCAGGCAGAAGTGAAAACCACCGGCAAGACTGGCGTCGAGATGGAGGCCTTGACGGCTGTCTCGGCGGCGGCATTGACGATTTATGACATGTGCAAGGCGATTGATCGCGGCATGCGGGTGGAGAACATCCGGTTGCTGCGCAAATCCGGCGGACGTAGCGGCGTATTTGAGCGAGAGGGTGAATAAGATGCAGGGGACGGTTATAGCGGTATGCACCAGCGGCCAAAAAGGCCAGCGCAAGGTGGATGTGGGAACGGCGATGCTGATTGCCGGGCAGGGAATCGAAGGCGACGCCCATGCCGGCTTTGCCCACAGGCAGATCAGCCTGTTGGCAGTGGAAAGCATTGAAAAGATGAAAATAAAGTGCGGTGAGCTGGTTCCCGGTGATTTTGCCGAGAATCTCACCGTTGAAGGGCTGGACCTGCCGGCGTTGCCTGTGGGCACCGTGCTGCAAATCGGAGAGACTGTGCTGAAAGTGAGCCAGATCGGCAAGGAATGCCACCATGGCTGCGAAGTGATGAAAGCCGTCGGCGACTGCGTGATGCCGCGGGAAGGGATTTTTGCGACCGTCGAGCAAGGCGGCAGAATTTCGCGCGGCGATCGGGTCGAGGTGATCGGCCGTGTTTAAGATTGGCATCATCACGGCCAGCGACAAAGGCTCCCGCGGCGAGCGGGAAGATGCCAGCGGCCGCCTGATCGCCACGATGCTGCAGGAGTTGGGACAAATCCTCAGTTACAAAGTCGTGGCGGACGATGCCGACCTGATCAGCCGGGAAATGATTGTCATGGCTGACCAGCTGGGCGTCGACCTGATTCTGACGACCGGCGGCACAGGACTCGGGCCGCGCGACGTGACACCGGAGGCGACGTTGGCGGTGGTCGACAGGCAAGTGCCGGGAATCGCCGAAGCCATGCGTGCCAAATCGCTGCAGATCACTTCGCGGGCGATGTTGTCGCGAGCGGTGGCCGGCATGCGAAATAAGACATTGATCATCAATTTGCCTGGTAGCCCTAAGGGGGTGCAGGAATGCCTGGAAGTGATCCTGCCGGCGCTCGAACACGGACTGGCGATCATGAAGGGCGAAGCGAGCGAGTGTGCCCGGCACTGAAACTGTGAATATGAAGGTGAAGTTGCCTGATGCAGTATAATTTTGACGAGATTATCGACCGCAAGAATACCAACGCCATGAACACGGACGGCTTCCGCAGCTATATCTTCCATGCCGGACCGGATATGAAATTTCCCTATTCTGACGACGAATTCATCCGGATGTGGGTGGCCGATATGGAGTTCGCCACGCCGCCTGAGGTCTGCCAAGCGATCAAGGAGCGGGTGGATAAACGAATTTTCGGCTACAGTCAGGTGTTTGACCCTGGTTACTGCGAGGCGTTTTCCGGCTGGTGCCGCAAAATGTACGACTGGGACTTCCCCAAAGAA
>CAZOJA010000044.1:0-13452 GCA_964579955.1 uncultured Veillonellaceae bacterium
GCCGCTTCGGCGACAGTCAGCCGGGCATTCTGCCAGCCGACCCGTTGCAGGGTGATTTTGACGGTCGGACCGAGGTCGCCGCGATAAGACCATTTTATGCCATGTTCGCCGCCGATCTTCCACTCCGCCGCCTGGGCCGGCTCGTTCAGTTTCAGCTTCATTTCCTTCGGCGCGGCCATCGCGGCCGGAGCGCCGAAAAAGAGTCCGGCCAGCACGACAACGGAGATAATGGTTTTCCACGCATCAAACAGCTTCATCGTTTATTTTCCCGCCCTTTCGCGAATTCTGACCACGATCAGCTGCGCCATATCATTCATGCCGCCCAGGCCGTTGGCCGTCGCATCCTGCGGCGTGACCACGGCAACGGGTTCGCGGTCCTCATCATAATAGACCGCCATCGCGTTCTCCAGATCGTTGACATACAGCTTGTCGCTCGAATAGTCGGGCAACCGGGTGATCCGGTAGATCTTGCCGGCGGTCAGATGGGCCCGCATCCGCGGCGTATAGCCGGCGTACTTGGCGTGAAAGGCCGGCAGGCTCCAGGCGCCGTCGACGACCTGGGCCGACTTGTCTTTTTCCGCCACCATCGGCCGCACCTTGAAGTCGTTGTTGATCTGACCACGAATCGCGTTGACCCGGTTCACTGTGTCCGGGTGGGTGGAAAACAAGCCATACGTTGCTTTGCCGCTCATCGCTTCCAGCTTTTCCATGCCGACCAGCATGCTGTAGGGGTTATAACCGGCCCGCATCGTATGGACCACGCCCAGGTTGTCGGCCTCGCGCTCCGCCTCGCGGCTGTAGCCGGCCATCAGGGCGCTGCCGATCAAATCGCCCAAAATCGCGCTGTTGCTGTTGCCGAACAGAATGGCGAACAACACGCCGACCGCCAGGCTGCGCTCGATCTGCACCACCGTGTGCCTTTTGACGATATGGCCGACCTCGTGGCCGATGATGCCGGCCAGTTCATGGTCGGACGGCATATAGTCGACCAGTCCCTTGAACAGGTATATATAGCCGCCCGGCACCGCCAACGCGTTGACTTCTTTCGAGTTCAGCACCTTGAACTGGTACGGGATATCCTTCCGGTCCGATACGGCGGCGATTGCCGCGCCGATGCGGGCCACCCGCGCCTGCAGCTCCGGGTCGTTGACCACGCCGTATTTCTTCTCCAGATCGGCGGCAACGCCCTTGCCCAGCTCGATCTCCTGCTTCGTACCGATCAACAGTGCTTCCGCTGACGGCGGCGCAGAGAAGTTCGACAGGAACACCAGGCCCAGCGCCAGCAAAAGCACGCGAATCGACTTGCTCCAATGGTTCATCTGCTTCACCCCACATCTTTGCTATCATCTTATCATCATTGCAAGGAGTTTGAATACTTATGTCGAAAGCTACAGGCAGCACCAAAATTCAGGAGGGGATTGCCATGGACGAGCAGGATCGCACCCAGGTTACCGACGAAGTATTTTTGGACATCGCCCGTTCGGCCATGCAGGCGGTCAACGAGGTGGCCCGGCAGGAGAAGAAGGGCGCCCTGGCTGAACTGACCCAGTTGTTTTCCGAACGCATCGCGCCCCAGATTGTGGTCAAACGGCCTGAGGCCGAGACTGCCGCCGTGGCGTTCGAAATCAAACTGACGTTGATTTACGGCGTGCGGATTCCCGAGGTGGTCGAAAAAGTCCGCCATGCCGTGAAAACCGAGGTCGAAAGCCTGACCGGCTATACGGTGCAGCGCATCGATATTCTGGTCGAGAAGCTGATCCGTCCGGAGGCCGGGTCGGAACCTGCCCCAGCCGACAAAGACAATTAGGCTGTTTTTATATTTATTTTATTATTATTTATTCGCGCCGCAACCGCTTTCCCCCTGCTTGCAGCGCATCAAAAAAACGGACCCCGTTCCGGGTCCGTTTTTTGTATGCCATTCCTGTTACTTCTGTGCTGCTTTGAGTTTTTGCAGCTTTTCCACGGCGGCCTGCAACGTCGCCATCTCCTTGCAGAAACAGAACCGGATGAATTTTTTCGCATCGGGATGGCCCGGGCGGTAGAAACTGGAGCCCGGCACCGTAGCCACACCGATTTCCGAAGCCAGATAAATCGCGAAGGCTACATCATCATCCCAACCGAACGGCTCGATTTCGGCCATGATGTAGTAGGCGCCGCCGGGACGCACGCAGCGGAAGCCGACGTCCGTCAGCGCCTGCAGCAGGTAGTCGCGCCGCTCGCGGTAAAAATCGCTCAGCTCCTGATAATAGCTGTCGGGGAAGGCAAATGCCTCGGCACAGGCTTCCTGCAAGGGGGCCGATGCCCCGACGGTGAGGAAATCGTGCACCTTGCGGATGGATGCCGTCAGTTCCGCCGACGCCATGATGAAGCCGATCCGCCAACCGGTCACGCTGTAGGTTTTGGACACGCTGTTGACGGCAATCGTGCGTTCGGCCATGCCAGGCAGGGTCCACAGCGGAATATGCTCGGCCCCGTCGTAGAGGATGTGTTCGTAGATTTCATCGGTAATCGCCAGCACATCATGTTTTTGGCACAGTTCGGCGATGAACTCAAGGTCGCTGCGGGAAAATACCCGACCGGTCGGATTGTTCGGCGAATTGATGATGACGGCGCGGGTCTTGTCATTAAAAGCAGCTGCCAGCTCAGCCCGGTCAAACGAGAACCCGGGCGGGTTCAGGCTGACGAAACGCGGCGTCGCGCCGCACAGGATGGCATCTGGACCGTAGTTCTCGTAAAACGGTTCGAACACGACGACTTCCTCGCCCGGATTGACGGTCGCCATCAGCGAGGCGATCATGCCTTCGGTCGCGCCGCAGCAGACGGTCAGGTTGGTTTCCGGGTCGAGCTGCACGCCGTAATCCCGGAAGGTCTTCGCTACGATCGCATCGCGCAGGCTCTTGGTGCCCCAGGTGATCGCGTACTGATTGTGGTTGCTCATGATTGCCCGGCAGGCGGCGTCCTTGATCTCGGGCGGCGCCGGGAAGTCGGGGAATCCCTGGGCCAGGTTCACGGCTTTATGTTTGGCGGCGACGCGGGACATCTCCCGGATCACCGATTCCTTGAACTGCGCTGCCTTGTGGGAAACAAAACCTCTCACTGATTCTGGCCCCCTTGCGGTTTTGTCTTATCGGGCGCCGCCGGTTTGAGCGGCGGCGGTGGATAGCAGCCGTTGAACGCGCCATCTTCGTCAAAGGCGATCAGTCCGCCGGCCTGACAAGTGCTGGACACTTTTTTCTTGGTTTTCAGGGCGCTGACGAACAGGCTCTCCTGGTCCAGGATGCAGGTGGCGACGTTGCCGTCACTGCGGAACGAAATCGGCGCGTCGCCGCGGCAAGGCACGACAGCATCCTTTTTATAGGGAAGCAGCTGTGATTCCTTCAATCGGGCGACCTCCAGCGTGCCTGACGGATAAAAGGCCACCCTGCCGCCGGCCTTCACCTCGACCATGTCCGTCATCGTGCGACGGAACCTGGCGTCGGCAGTCAGCGTGCAATACTCGACATTGCCCTGCGGCGTAAATGCCGCCGCATGCTTGGCCGCACAGGAAATCGGCTGTCCGCCCACCGCGGTGAACTCGCCCGCAGTCTCCAGCAGGCAGGATTTCACCAGCTTGCCATCACGCATCTCGACTCCGTAAGGAAGACAGGCCGCGGTCACGCCGCCGCCCGCCGGCAGGCTCTTCGCCGCCGCGCCACTCATGTCGGCCAGCCATATCCCTGCTAAAACTGCCATTGCAACTAAGACGCCCAACGTTCTTTTCATCTCGACACCTCAAGCTGTTGATGGTTCAACTGCCAAGCAGTTAAGCCATTGTACTTTTTCATTGACCCATATTGTATTATACCGACGGGCGAATGTCCACCCCGTCCTCGGCCTCCGCCGCATCGGCCAGCAAGCGTTCCGCGCCGGCGGCCGGCAACAGCTGCACCCCTTTTAGCTTGCGTTCGATCGTGCGGCTCTTGCGGGCGGCGTCATCCATCACATTGCTGGCTTCCTGCAGTTTTTTGTTGGTCTTCTCCAGAATATCGCCAAACTTGCCGAATTCGGTCTTGACCGCGCTAAGCAGCATCCAGACTTCCGAGGAACGTTTCTCGATCGCCAGGGTACGGAAGCCCATCTGAAGACTGCTGAGAATCGCCGACAAGGTCGTCGGTCCGGCCACTGTGACATGGTACTCGCGCATCAGCGTCTCATACAGTCCGGTTCGGCGCAGCACCTCTGCGTACAGGCCCTCCACCGGCAAAAACAGGATGCCGAAATCGGTCGTGTGCGGCGGCGACAGGTATTTGTCTCGGATATCCTTCGCTTCGGCCTTGATCCTCAGTTCCAACGCTTTGGCCGCCGCTTCGGCCGCGGTCACGTCGGCCAGTTCCTGTGCCTCCAACAGGCGTTGGTAATCCTCCTGGGGAAACTTGGCGTCAATCGGCAGATGAACCACCGCTTCGCCGCCCTGCCCGGGCAGAATGACCGCGAACTCGACCCGGGCGTCGCTGCCTGGCTTGGTCGCCACATTAGCCGCATACTGGCCCGGCGCCAAAACTTGTTCCAGCAATGCGCCCAGTTGCAGCTCGCCCCAGGTTCCGCGGGTCTTCACATTGGTCAGCACTTTTTTCAGGTCGCCTACGCCGACCGCCAGCGCCTGCATCTCGCCCAGACCCTTATGCACCTGCTCCAGTCGCTCGTTGACCAGTTGGAAAGACTCGCCGAGCCGCTTTTCCAAAGTGGCGTGTAGCTTCTCGTCCACCGTCTGCCGCATGGCCTCCAGCTTTTGGCTGTTATCGGCCTGCAGCGCCTGCACCTGGGTTTCAAGCGTTTGTCGCAATCGCTCCAGGCGCAGTTCGTTGCTCTGGGTCAAAAACTGCAGCTGTTTGGCAAAGCTGCCCAGTTGCTCTGCCTGCTGCCCGGCATTTTCCGCCAGGCGGCGCAAAATCGCTTCATTATAATGGTTGGCGGTCGTCGAAACTTCCTCGCGCAGCGCCTTCGCCTGCCAGGCGTTGTCCTGCCGCGACCGTTCGGCCTCTTCACGCAGTTGCCGTTCCAGCTTGTCCAGCCGGACTGTCGTTTCCTTGTCGACGCCGGTCGGACGGCGCAGCAAAACCGTCGCCAAGATCAGCACATTGAGTCCTATCGAAGCCATCAATAAATAATCCACCCTGACCCTCCTCTATTTCTCCGCCCCAACCGATCGCCAGGCCAGTCCCAGGCCGAGCAGACCCGCCACAGCGCACAGCCAGAACCCTGCGCCCAGACCGGCCGCATCCGCTGCCATACCGACCACCACCGGCCCGGCAAACATGCCGAGGGCGTACAACGACTGAAACACACCCATCGCCGTGGCCTTGATCCCCGGCTCCATCGACGCCACGCTGAAACTCATCAATAAGGGAAACACCAGTCCCCGGCCAAAACCGCTGACCATCTGCGACGCGTAGAGCTGCGCCAGGTTATCCAGCGAAGGAATCACCGCCGAAGCCACGGCCATGAGGGCAAAGGCGAAACAGATCGAGCGGCGAAGACCTAGCCGGCGAATGAACCAGCTGCCCGCCAGCATCGAAGCGACAATGCTCGGTGCCGAGGAAAGAGTCGATAAAAACCCCAGTTCAAAGTTCGACGCGCCGAGCTGTTTCGCCACCACCGGCACAAAGCCGAACAAGGCGCCATAGGAGATTAACTGGACCAGACTGGCCATCGCCGCCGCCATCAGCAAGTGACGGTTGCGCAGGATCGCCGGGACCTCCGCCAATCGCAGCGGCGCCGAACCGTCAGGCCTCGTCTCCTTCATCCGCAGCGCCAGGACGAACCCGAACGCTGCTCCTGCCGCCGCCAGAACAAACGTAGCACCCCAGCCGTACCATTCGGCAACCAGGCCGCCAGCGAACATGCCTGCCATCTGTCCGCAAAACCCCAGCGAGTTTAGAATGCCGTAGGCGCGTGGCGCTTCTGACTCGGGGAAATAACTACTGAACAGCACCACCATCACGACCCAGGCGGTAGCGGCAACGCCTGACAAACCGCGAAAGAACAGCAGCGCCCTGACGTCGGGAACCAACCACATTCCCAGCGCGCTTACGCCGGAAATCGCCATCGCCACTAGGACAAACAGTTTCCGTCTGCGCATGCGGTCGGACAAAATCCCCTGCGGGATGCGCAACAGCATCTGGGTGATTCCGTAAACCCCGATCACCAGCCCGACCATTTTGTAGGAAGCCCCCAACGAAGTTGCGTAGAGCGGCAGGATCGGCACATAAGTATACATGGAAAACCAATAAAGTAGCATCGCTACGCAGAACAACCACTGCACCGCATTCATCCGGCTGACCCCTTCGTATGTTGTACCATCGCTTTGCTTTTCGCCGCCAGCGTTGATTTTCCTGCTGGAACGGTGATTATGGCATCTTTTTGGTGCAATAGCGAGTTAATCAATAATCATTGGCGATAATATCATTTTTTCATGAGAATATTGCGTTTTTTATTCGTAATTGGTTATACTAAGATAGCTTGTTTTTTTCGCATTTTGTATGCATGATTTTTTCGCGAAGGAGTGTGACGCCACCGTATTCCATCACAAGTCGGCATAACCCCCCGGACAACGGGAGTACATTGCGACCAACGAACCCTCGTCCGAAAAAATCAAACAACAATAATCAGGAGGAATGAAAATTAATGAGTGAAAAAGTAGTCAACAAGCTTTCCGTCGCCAACCCCACAGGGTTGGGCCTGTTCGGCCTCGCTATCGTGACCATTGTGGCGGCCTCGCAAAAATTGGGCATCACCACCGGACTTTCCTATGTAATCGTATATGCCATGTTCCTTGGCGCCACCGCGCAACTCGTCGCCTGCATCTTCGACTTCTTCCATGAAAACATCTGGGGCGCGACGGTGTTCGGCGCCTATGCCTTCTTCTGGTACGGCATCGCCACCTGCTGGCTGATCAACATGGGCGCATTCGGCCCGGCACTGCAAAAGGCCGCTGATGTAAAGCAAATCGGCTTTGCATTCCTCGGTTACCTGATTTTCTCCGTCCTGATGACCATCGGCGCGATGGAAGTCAATAAAGTCATTTTTGCTGACATGGTCGTTATCGACATTTTGCTGGCCGCCCTGACCCTCAACGCTTTCGGCGTAGCCAAAGAATTCACCGGCTTGGTCGGCGGGTTGGCAGAACTGGTCGTTTCGTTGATTTCGTTCTACGCTTGCGCAGCCGTCGTGCTCAATACGCACTTTGGCAAGCCGTTCATGCCGATGGGCAAACCGTTCGGTATCTTCAAGAAATAAGCTGCACACGTATGCATAAAAAGCCGCAACCAGCGCCCGCCAAGGGTCATGGTCGCGGCTTTTCTTTTTTCTGCGGTAATTCGGTTTACTTGAACCCTTGCACGCAAGTCGGCGGCGGTGGATTCGGCGGCCCCTGGTTCACGCAGGTGCTGGTGGTGCAGCTAGTAACGCAGAAACTGTTGCACTGGGTGCACAGCCGGCTTGGCTCCGCCGATGCTGCCGAAAACACCGACAACACCTCACATGTGGCTGTCGCCACTACCGCCACGCCGCATTTCACAATGAAGTCGCGCCTGGACAGACCGTCCTTGCCTTCCTGTTCCGATGCCATGCCAATCCCTCCTGTCTTGATTCATTGCCTACTTCCTGATTTTCCTATTAACAGTACTTTGCTTCCAGCCCGCTACACAGGGTTGAAGATGGTTCGCCGCCGTCCGCCAGGCGCGCAGCCTGCTCGGCATACTCCCACAACAGAACTTCCAGCACTTTTTTACTATATTCACAGTTGATCCGTTCGCAATAGGCCCGGGCTTTCGGCGACAAGTCCGTACGGCCGGCCATCGCCAGCATCTGCACCGGACAACCACCGCCGCACAGGTAGCGCCAAGCGCACCCCCGGCAATCCGGGCGCTGATCGACGTGCAGTTCTTCCACCAATTGCAGCGCCACCGCCGGATCGGGATAACTGCCGCTCATTACGTTTCCTTGATTATAGCGTGAAATGCCCACCAGATAAATACAAGGATACACTTCGCCGTTCGCATCCACCACCGGCGTGTTGCCGAATGGCGCGCCGCACCCCAGCACACAGTAGTTTCCCGGCTGGATCTTGGAACGGAACGTGCTGAAAGGGAACAGGCGCTCCAGCTCCCAGTCGCCGTTGCGCTGAACCTCGAGCAACGTAGTCAGCAGACGGTCGACATCGGGTATCAAATCATCCGGCAGCAGCTCCTCGTCGGAGTTCACCGCATTTACCGGTACAAACGCCGAGCCATTGCCGCCCAAAGAAAAATGGTGCCGGGCGGTTTCCGCCATCTGGTCCTGATTGAGCGCAGTGACGGTGGTTCGCAGGTTAACCGCAATCCCTGCCTCCGTCAATCTTTTTACGTTGGCGGCAATCACCGCATGAGACGCAGCCCCGCCCTTGTAAGGACGGCAGGCATCGTGCACCGCCCCCACCCCGTCGATATCGCAGAGTACCGTGATGCCATGCGTTTTTACGCGGGCAATGAAGTCCTCCGGCAAAAAACTGAGATTGCTTGTCACGTGATAGCGGAACTCGATGTCCGGATACCTCGGTTTCAACACCGACTCGGTGTAATCGATGGTGCGTTTGGCCAAATCCCAGTTCAGCAGCGGCTCGCCGCCGAACATCGCGATTTCGAGAAATCCGCCAGGTTTGATGCGGGCCGCGCAGCGGTCCACCGCCGCAAAAGCCACTTGCTCCGGCATCATCGGGCGCTCGCTTTTCCGGTAAGTCCGTTTGCCGTTCAGGCAATAGATGCAACCAAGATTGCAGTCCTGCGACAGCAGCAGGTAGAGCGACATGCCTGGCGAAGGGGCCATCAGCTCTTCAACGCGCGGTTTGGCGGCAGCCGGCGCCAGCTCAGACTCGCTGGCAGCGACCAGGATGTGGTGACTGATCAAAAAATCGATAACCGCAGTTTCCGCCGGCCACAGCGCCACCAGCTCGTCGCGACTGAGCAGTCCGCAGGCGGCGCTTGCCAATAGCGCCTCGACAAACTCGCGGCCGCGCCGGAACAGCAGCGGCCGGGGCTGCAACGAGTTCAGCAGCAGCAGGCGGCCATCCCGCTCCAGACGAATCAGATTGCCAGTCACTTTCAGCGGCGCGTTCAATTGCCAGCCTGCCACTTATGGGATCCGCCTTTGGAACAACTGCCAGGCGAGGGCTTATTGCCGCTTTTGGTCACGATATGAAAGCCGCATTTGGAACAGACCCAGGAACCGGCGGCTTCTGCCACGCCGATCACCTTGAGGCGGGCTTCGCCAAGCAGGCTGTTGTCCACGGGATTGTGAACGATTACGACTGTCAGCGCCATTACGCTGATCACCGCCAAGATACAGACCAACTTGATTTTTTTCACCGCGACTCCCTCCGTTCATTCTTTATGACCCACAAGTCAACTGGCCCATTAAGGACTCGTTCAGTATTCAACCGATTTCTGCTCAACTACAGCCTATGCTTTGGCGTAAGCTTAATCACGGAGAACGTCCGCCACTCGCTCGGCTGGGCGCCGGGAAAAACACTCACAACCTGGAAGCGCCACTGCCCGGGTTTCGTGTAGTTGAACGCGCCGGATGTAATTCCGCCGACAGTCGTCTGATCCTTGAGCCAAGGGCCTGTGTTGGGAACGGATTCCCAAGTGTGGGTGGCGTCGGGACGATACTGCACCGTCCAAGCCAACCCGACCGCATTGTTGTGTTTTATCTGGACTGCCAGATTCATTCCAAACATCACGGCCTTGCCGTCGGCTGCCGGCAACAGGACCTGCGGCGCGCCCGGCACGGGAATGGTCTGATTGATTTCAGACACCAACTGTTGGCGTTGGACGGTCGTGAGCCTGCTAGCCGTCATGGGGAATGGATCCTTGGTATATTCTTCGAGCTGCGACTGGAAAATCTGGTATTCTGCGTCATTAGCGGCACTGCTCGGCACCGAGTAATGGAACTGCTTATTGGTGCACACCGTCCCGGGATAGGCCCATGGATCGACCTTGCATTTCGCTGTCACAGTGGCAGTAAATGCCGGATTGCTGCCAACGGACTTCTGGACAGTGTTGCCGTCCGAGTTCCACTCACCAGTGGTTTCGATGGAAAAATTCCATGCGTTGCTTCCCTGACTGGCTGAGCAAGCGCTGCGAAACTTGTAGGTGTGTTTGTACATGGCGATAGTATGGCCGGTGAGCGTATCGAGGCCGCAGGTCCAAGCTGGCCCCTGTCCTTCCGTGTCGAGCTTGCAGAAAATCAGAAAACAACCGGCATAGGTAGCACTGGGGATAGTCAACAGAAACAGAGCCAGCATCAAACATAGCATCTTTTTCTTAAGCATTAGAAATCCCCCCTCTTTTTTATCGATATGATATGTCCGAAAAAGCAAAAACTCGCACCTGCAACAAGGCCGAACATGCCTTTAAGTCATCAGGACGCGAGTAGATTTTTTCAGTTCATTTCCGCCTTCTTTTGCTGCGAAATTTGCCGTTGATTTTTAACTTCCACATGAAATTGTATTATCCTGCAATGATGGGGAAAATCTCACCTTTACACACCAATCCCCGCAATGATGAGCGGCGGGGTGGAGAACTTAAAGGCAGTTTCTCCACCCCCATGCTTTTCTACTGCACTAAACGCGGAATCTGGCTACGGCGACTTTCAGTTCTTCGGCCAATTTGGCCAGCGCCTGGCTGGACGCGGCGATCTCCTGCATCGAAGCCGACTGCTCTTCGGTCGCCGCCGACACGTTTTCGGCCTCGGCCGCCGCATCACGGCTCAGGTTTTCGACCGCCCTGATCGAGACGACGATGCGCTGGCTGCCGGTCGCCGCTTGGTGCACCGACCTGGCGATGACCTCCACCTGGTCGGTCACCTGGGCGATCTGGGCGTTGATGGCGGCGAAATTGCCGCCGGCGACATTCACCAGCTCGACGCCCTGGCTGATATCGCGGATGGCGTTGTCGATCGCGCCGACCACATTGCCGATGCTGCCATGGTTTTTTGTCACCAGGTCTTTGATCTGTTTCGCTGCCGCTTCCGACTGCTCGGCCAGTTTGCGCACTTCCTCCGCCACCACGGCAAAGCCGCGCCCCTGCTCACCGGCCCGGGCGGCTTCAATAGCGGCGTTTAGCGCCAGCAGATTGGTCTGGCCGGCAATGGAGGAAATCAGATTGACGATTTCTCCAATTTGGGCCGAGCTGCCCTTCAGTTCTTCGGCGGCAAGTTGTGCCTGCCGCGAACCATTGTTGACTGCGTCCATCTGGGTTACAGCGACATCGATCGACGCTTTTCCCTTTTGGGCCGCCTTGGCGGTCTGTTCCGCCAACGTCGCCATCTCGCCAGCGGTGGCGGCGACTTCCTGCATGGTCGCCGATATTTCCTCCACGATCGCTGATGTATCGTTTACCGCGCCAACCTGCTTTTCGCTGCCCAGCGCCACTTGTTGGATCGACTCGGCCACGTTGTTGGCTGCTTCGGCCGACTGCTGGGCACTGGCGGTCAGCTGCTCCGAGGAAGCGGCGACCTGTTCGGCAGACTGGGCAATTTTCCGGAGCAGTCCACGCATGTTTTGCGTTAGCGCATCGACTGCAGAAGATAGCTTGCCGATCTCATCCTTGCGCCTCAGCAATTCAGGCGGAACCGTCGCGGTGAAGTTGCCGGCCCCCAGTTGCGCCAGGTCTTCGACGGCCAGCCCGAGTGGAACCGTAATCCGGCGAACTACGAAAAACATCATGAACAGGCCGAGGACCAGCAAACCGGCGCCCATGCCGCCGATGATCCAGCGGGTCCGGGCAATTGCCGCCTCCATTTTTGCGGCAGACTGGCCGGCGAACAGCACGCCGATGTTTTTCTGATCCGGTCCGACCAGCGGCATGTACGCCGTGCGGTAAGGCTGGCCAAGAATCGACGCGGCGCCAAGATACGGCTTGCCTTCGCCCAGCACGATCTTGGTGATCGCGGGATCCAGCTTGGTGCCGATGACCCGTTTGCCATCCTGCACGATGGTGGTGGAAATCCGCACATCACCGAGGAATATCGTGAAATCAGCACCAAACAACTGTTTGACATGATCGATGATCGCCAGGCTGTCCAGTTGGTAGCCGGCCGAAATCACGCCGACGATCACGCCGGAGGCATTGCGGATCGGTACGCCGGAGCGGGCGGACAGTTTGACCACGGTGCCGGGTTCGATAAACGTGCCCGGCGCGCCTTTCAGCGCTGCAACGACATTGGCCTGGTTCGTCACGCTGTCGCCAAACTTGCCCGGTTCATGCGTGCGGGCGACCACTTTGCCTTCGGCGTTGGTCACCGTCAAAAAATCGACCGCCAGGTTCTTGACGAGCGGCGAAAGCAACGCCAGCGTCGCCGCCGTGTCGTTCGCCGCGACCGCCGCCGCAACGCCGGGATACTCGGCCAGCACTTTCGCCTTAATCAGCGACTCCTGCTTTTTCGCCTCGATCTCGCCGGCCAGCCCTTTGAGTGAACGCTCTGTATCGATGCTCATCGCTTCATTGACATAATCAGAGAATTGTTTGACCGATACGCCGATTGCGGACCCCACAATCAATAGCACCACCAGAATGATCGGCAACAGGATCTGATTCCGAATCGACATGTGCGTCCCTCCCTTCACTGTGTAGTATTTCCACGCAACGTCGCCCATTCCTGCAAATATTCGGAAAACGCCTCGTTCTGAACCTGCCGCGTGAAAAATCCTGCCCATCGTGATAAAATAGCGCTGGAACAACGATAAAGGAGCGGATCGATATGTTGATCAATAAACCAATGGAGTCTGTGCAACGCCGGGAGGTGTACGCAGACTAGTTCTCCGGCGCCTCCCGGTCAGTGGCCAAAAACTACGGGAGGATGAAAAAATTGAATCACTCTGCATTAGCAAAATTATTATCCGTCGGTCTGGACGAGGACCTGCTGCGGCAGGCTTCGCAAACCCCGGACTGTTTTCTGGCCCGCGTATCGGTCCAGCACAAGGAGCATTACCGTGTCATCGGCGAAAACGGCGAGATGCAGGCGGTCATCTCCGGCAAGCTCGGTTACTTGGCCGAAGATGCGCCGGATTACCCGGCGGTCGGCGACTGGGTCCTGGTCGACCGCACCGACGACTCCGGCGGTAACGCCATCATCCGCCACATCCTGCCGCGCCGCACGGTATTTCGCCGCAAAGCGGCCGGCGCCGGCGTCCACGGACAAATCGTCGCCGCCAATATCGACCAGCTGTTCATCTGTATGGCGCTGAACCAGGATTTTAGCCTGCGCCGTCTGGAGCGCTACCTGGCCATCGCCTGGGATAGCGGCGCCATCCCCGTCGTAGTGCTGACCAAAACCGACCTGTGCGACGACTTGGACGCACGGCTGGCCGAAACCCGCAACGCTGCCATCGGCGTCGACATCCTGCTCACCACCGCTCTGGACGATGACGGCTACCTG
>CAZOJA010000045.1:0-13403 GCA_964579955.1 uncultured Veillonellaceae bacterium
ATAATATATTTGTCTTTTTTCCGGCCTACAGGCGTTGTCGTGGTACTGGTCATGCTGGTGCATGTTCTTGTGCAACTGGGCCCCGATCGATTGAGGCGGTTCTGGATGCGGCACCGCGGGCTGCTGTCCGGTGTGGCGGCCCTGGCGGCCTTGCTGCTTGCCTTCGGATACGTTGGCAGCTATTTGGACGGTTTTTTCGATTCGCTGCGTTACAATGTGAAACTGGTGATTTATAATGTGTACGCCAAAGGGAAAATTTACGACATTCCTACTGCGTATGACTATTTTTTTCGGCCCGATTATTCGATTGATAAATTGAATAGCTTGAGTTTGAGCTTTATCCTTAACAATTGGGATGCTGTCAGCGTGTTGTATATCCGCCGGGCCATCGCCTTTCTCGGTGTATGGGCCTGGATGACGCCGCTACGGTCGTTTGTTGATTTTTTGTTTTATCTGTATAAATTACTGCCGGCGATTTTGTTTGCTGTCGGCACGGTGATGGCAGTGCGTGCAGGAACCTTTGGCCGCGCTGCGGTGTTGTGGGGAATCGTGCTGGCGGTATTTGCGTTTTGCATTTTGCTGTTTATCGATGCCATGTATCGGTATCGGTTCCCGGCCATGCCATTTATCGGCATTATAGCAGCGTATGGTTTGGATAGAATGATCAACGGAGGTCGGATTCTTGCAGAAAAAGCCAGGTCCAGAGCGGCATAACGGCAAAACGGACACGCTGATCGTCGTGCCGGCATTTAATGAACAGAATAACATCCGCGGCGTATTGCGGGAGATACAGACCAGTTTGCCCGAGGTCGACATTCTGGTGGTCAACGACTGTTCGCATGACTCAACTGCATTGATTGCCAGGGAGTTTGACGGTGTGTGTGTGATTGACCTTCCCTGCAACCTGGGGATTGGCGGCGCGATGCAGACCGGCTTCAAATATGCGCTTGGCAAGGATTATCGGTACGTTGTGCAGATTGACGGCGACGGACAGCATGTGCCGTCGGAAGTTGGCGCCCTGTTTGAAAAAATGCAGCAGGATTGTTGTGATATGGTGATTGGGTCAAGGTTCTTGGGGGTCGAGTCTTTTCGGACGACCTGGTGCCGACGTCTGGGAATCAAGGTCTTTTACTGCCTGTTCCGGGCGTTGGTCAACACCCGGATTACCGACGGAACATCCGGATTTCGTCTTTACAACCGAAAAAGCTTGCAATTGTTGGCTCGGTTTTACTCCAGCGACTATCCCGAACCCGATGCGATCGTGCTGCTGAAAAAGCACGGCCTGCGTGTCGGCGAGACCGGGGTGGCGATGCGGCAGCGCGAGCATGGACAATCGTCGATCACACCGATCAAGAGTCCTTATTATATGGCCAAAGTCATTTTGACCATCTTGTTTTCCTGCGCACGGGCAAGGCGGTGACCCGATAGTGCCGACGGGGTCGTTTGACAAAATCCAGTGGCTGGGGATTATTTTCAGTCTGATCATCCTGCTATCGGTGATCTTTTTGGTTCGTGAGCGGCTGATCAAGGAGAAATACTCTCTGGTATGGTTGCTGATCGGGGTATTTGTTTTCGTGATGTCGGTGTTTCGCGGTCTGTTGGAAGGCTTTTCGGCGCTGATCGGCGTGGAATACGCGCCATCGGCTTTTTTTGCATTGCTGATCGCATTCGCCTATCTTTTGTTGCTAAACCTGAGTGTCAGCATCTCGGGGTTAAAGGCGCAAAACAAGGCGATCAGCCAGGAAGTGGGGCTGCTGCGGTTGCGGGTGGAAGAGTTGGAAAAAGAGAGGGCCGGGACGAAAGAATGATAAAGTTGTTGCTGCTGTTCGGCAGCGTATCGATGACGGTGCTGGCCAGCACCCTGCTCAAGATCGGTAGCCGGACGATCAACTTCGACGGGGGCCTGTGGACGATCGCCATGGGCTATCTGACCTCGCCCGGCGTGATTGCCGGATTCCTTTCCTATGGCGTGGCAGCGGTCCTATGGGTTTATTGCCTGTCGGTGTTTGATTTGGGCTATGTCACCTTTGTCGCCAGTTTTCAGTATATCTTGCTGCTGGCGGTTTCGATCCTGGTGTTCCATGAACAGGTCAGCCTGCTGAAATGGATCGGCTGCGGCTTTATCCTGATCGGCGTGATCTGTTGGTTGAAGGGTTGAACGCGATGCTTCGCCTCGTTCCCTATCAAGAATCCCTGCAGCGGGAGTGGGACCATCTGGCCTTGCGGCAGGGAACCGTGTTTCACACGACCGGATTTCGCAGGGTTTTGTTGGAATCGTTCCCGTATCAGTGCGGCTATCAGGCTCTTGTTGACCAGGATGACCAGCTTTGCGGCCTGCTGCCGCTGATCGTTGCCCGGGGTCTGAATCTGCGACGGACCGGTGTAGCGCTGCCATTCGTGAATCAACTGGATGTTTGCGCGGAAACCCCCGAGCAGATTCGCTATATTCTGGACTTGTTGCCGCAGCAGCGGACAAGACTGGGGTTGTCTGCCTTGGAAATCCGGTTGAAAGAACAGCGTGTGACGACGGATGTCTGGCGGTCCAATCAGGCGAATCACACTTTTGTGCTGCCGCTGCTGGCAGATGAGGAGCAGACTTTGGCCCAGGCTTCGTCCGATTGCCGCAACCATGTCCGCAAGACTTATAAGAACGACTGGTTCCGGATGTCGTTCGAACAATGCCGGTTGCCGGAGTTTTACGAGGTCTATGTCAGGCGGATGAAACAACTGGGTTCACCGGCGCCCGGCCTGGGATTTTTTCAGCGGTTTTTCCAGTATTTGCCGGAACTGACAACATTGCTGAGTGTGCTCGACTCCCAGACGGACAAGGTCATTGGCGGCATGTTGCTGCTGAAAAGCCCCGGCGACAATACCCTGTACTACCCTTACGGCGCGAACCTGATCGAGTATAACCATCGATACCTGAACAACTTCATGTACTGGGAAGCGGTGAAATATGGCATCCGCTGCGGCCTGCAGGCGCTTGACCTCGGCCGGTCGCAGACCGGATCCGGTACTTATCGCTACAAATCGCAGTGGGGCGCCCGGGCGGTTCCGCTATCCTATATGCGGTGCGGCCAGGCGTCAGGTCAATCGGTAGCGAACGAAAGGGAGAAGTTTAGGCTGGCGATCTCGCTTTGGCAGCGTCTGCCCAGGGCTGTGACCGATCCGGCGGGGCGTTGGTTGATCCCCTATTTGTTGCCGTAATTCGACGGCTATTTGTGAAGCGGAGGCTATGGTTCATGGGAAACACCCAATGGCAACGATATTTTGATCAAAAGGCGGCGACGCACGGCGCCTCGGTTAAATCTTCGGATTACTTTGATGACGTCAGTTTCTTCGTTCAGCGCGACCATATCCTCAAATGGATCGGTCCGCTGGCAGATAAGAGGATATTGGACGCAGGTTGCGGCGTAGGTGCTTTCAGTGAACCGTGGACCGAAGCGAATACGGTGGTTGGCGTTGATTTTTCGGAGAAAAGTCTGGAGTTCGCTGCGGCACGAGGCTTGCAGACTTTGTCGGCAGATTTGACTTCTCTGCCGTTTGCTGCAGACTCGTTTGATTTGGTCGTCTGTATCGGTGTGATTCAATTGATTGAAAATTACCGGCCGGTGCTGGCTGAATTGGCCCGCGTGACTAATCCGGGCGGCATGTTGTTGGTGCAGACGTTGCATCAGGGATCTCTGCAGCGCAAATTGCTGGGATTGGTGGAGCGACGCAAAAAATTCGACCGGATGTATCAAATGGCTGAGTTGCGGGATGAGTTTGACCGGCTTGGCCTTGGCGAAGTATCTTTTTTAAAGCAGTACCACCCGTTGAAAACCGTTGTTAGTAGCGAGCAGTTCGGCGGACTTGGCGACTGGTTCTGCACTTCCTTTGCGATCAGGGGGCTCAAACGAGGTGGGTGAGCGCGAAGGCGGCACGGTTGTCAATTTACTGACATTTGATATTGAAGACTGGTATCATGCCAATTATGACAGTGTAGATCTGGCGATTGCCAGGAACGGTGAGTCGAATTTTCGCGCCAACATGGAGTTGTTGCTGCAAATCTGCAGTGAAGCAGGCTGTAAAGCCACTTTTTTTGTTTTGGGACAGATTGGCGAACGGTATCCGGAAACGGTGCGCGAGATTGTCCGGGCCGGCCATGAAGTCGCTTCGCATGGCTACGGCCATCAACTTGCCTATCGACAGAGTTATGACGAGTTCAAGGCGGATGTAAAAAAGTCTGCAGAAATTCTGCAGGCTCTGACTGGCGAAGCCGTATGGGGTTATCGAGCGCCATCCTGGTCGATTGTGCGAAGAAACTATCATTATTTGGCGGCGTTGGAAGAACTCGGCCTACAATATGACGCCAGCATTTTTCCGGTCAAGACGTTCCTTTATGGAATTCCTGACGCGCCAACTGAGATCCATCATCCGACAGTAAACGGGCGACAACTCAATCTGCTGGAAGTCCCGATGTCGGTGACGCGCATCGGCGGCCGCAACATTGGTTATTCCGGCGGTTTCTATTTCCGTCTGCTACCGACCTGGCTGATCAAAAAGCTCATCCGGGCCGGCAATGCCGCCGGACGACACAGTATCGTCTACCTGCATCCGCGTGAACTGGATCCGAAGGAACAGAAATTGCGGTTGCCATTAGTGGAATCGTTCATCCAATATTATAATGTGTCCGGCACACAGCAAAAATTAAGCGAAATACTCCGTTCCTTCCGGTTTGTATCGATTCGTGAACGATTATCGACTGTTGCGATGCTCCCGGATGAAGAAGGTGGCGGCCAGACCAATTGCCAAAACAAATAGGCAAAGCAGAAACGCATTTTTGAAGGCGATCAAGGGGTAGATTTTGATGCCGTTTTCCGTCAATCCGGTCCAGTTACGGTCGAGTACCCAGCCGAACGCCGGCTGCATGAGCGCCGCGCCGACGAATGGTCCGCAGTTGGTGATTCCGGCGGCGATGCCTGTAGCCTGAGGTGGGTTGACATCCTTGACGCAGGCAATGGTCAGGGTTAGGCCGGAAATGCCGACTCCCAGCAAAAATGCGATCGGATAGAGTATCAGCAGCGGTGGTTTGGCGCCAAAGCCGAATATCAAAGCAGACAGTGATGCGGCAAACAGCAGGGTTATACCGATATAGGGCCAACGGCGGCAGCAAATCCGGTCAGACAGGAAGCCGAGCAGCGGTGCGCCGATCATGTTGCCGAAAATCATCAGCAGGACATGGTGGGCCGCATCTACTCGCGGCACCTGATAGACCTGCATGAGGTAAGGTGTCCACCAGACACCGGCCAGCGCCATGTATACTCCGTACAGCGTAGTGGCGGCAATGACAGGCGGCCAGGTCAGCGGGTTCCTTAATACGATTTTAACGCAATCGCTGATGCATAGATCCGACGTTTCCCAGACTACAGGAGGACGGCCTTCGCTGGTTTCGATTTCGTTAACGGACGGCAATCCGCAATCCTGCGGCCTGTTGCGCACGATCAGCCAGCAGGCCATTGCCATCAGCAAAGAGAACAATCCGATCAATTGAAATGCGGTCCGCCAACCCCAGGTATCGACGATTAACGCCATTGGCGAGGCCGACAGCAATGAACCTGAGTTGCCGATCAATACAATCAGGCCGGACATGGTGGTAAACTCTCTGGAACGGAACCAGTTGGACTGAATTTTAATCAAGCTGACGAAAATGACGCCGATTCCTGCGGTGGTGATAAAACGGGCCGCATAAAGCAGGGACAGGCTGTCGGCGAAGGCGAACAACATTGCGCCGAGGCCGGATACCAGCAAAGCCAGGCTGATGACCTGGCGCGGCCCGAATAGATCTGCGAAAATACCGGCCGGAATTTGCAGAGCGGCGTAAGTCCAGAAATAAATCGATGCCAGAACACCCAAATCGGTTGCCCGTTCGATGGCAAAGTCCCGCATCAGGCTATCGGCAACCACGCCGATCACGGTGCGGTGAAAATAACCTGTGAGAAAAGCGACGGCGATCGTGCTCCAAATCAGTAGACGCTGCCTCTTCCATCTTCGCAGGTTGGCGTTCCAAGGCGAGTCGGACGGAGCGGCGCTCATTTGCCGGCGGAAAGCGACTGGGCCTTTTGCGCCTGTTTGAGGCTGAGCCCGATACGGTTGCGACTGGCGTCCACATTCAGGATCATGACCTCGATCACATCACCGACAGAAACGATATCCAACGGATGACGGAACGGTTTGTTGCTAAGCTCGGAGCGATGCAGCAAACCGTTGATTTTTACGCCGATATCGACAAATGCGCCGAAATCGGTGACATTATGAACAGTGCCTTTCACAATTGCGCCAGGCAATAGGTCATCAAGCTTGACGATGTTTTTCCGGGTCACCGGCGGCGGCAGGTCTTCCCGCGGGTCGCGGCCCGGCTTGACCAAGGCAGCCAGGATATCACGCACGGTTGGCTCACCCGCGCCTAGTTCCGCAGCCAGAGCCGTCGCATCAACGGCTTGGAGGGCGGTCTGCAATTGCAAAAGCTTTTCCCGTGACCGAAGATCTGCCTTTTTGAAGTCGAGCCGTTGCAGGATTGCTTCGGCCAATGCATAAGACTCCGGATGCACCGGGGTATTGTCGAGCGGATCGGTCGCGTCGGCGACCCGCAAAAATCCGGCGCACTGGACAAATGCCGCCGGTCCGAGACGAGGAATCTTCAGCAGTTCTTTACGGCGACTGAACCGACCGTTCGCGTCGCGCCAAGCAACGATGTTTTTGGCGACCGGGCCCTGGATACCGGCGACATGGCGCAGCAGCTCCACCGAAGCAGTATTCAGGTCGACACCGACATGGTTGACCGCCGATTCCACCACTCCATCGAGCGCCTGCAGCAATTCTTTTTGGTCCACATCGTGCTGGTACTGGCCGACGCCAATCGCTTTCGGCTCGATTTTGACCAACTCGGCCAGCGGGTCCTGGACCCGGCGGGCGATCGATACCGCGCCACGCAGCGATACGTCGAGATCAGGCAGTTCGTCTTTGGCCAGTTTGGAGGCGGAGTAGACCGAAGCGCCGGCTTCATTGGCAATAACGTAATGCAGCGTCAGTTCGTGGTCGCGGATCAAACCGGCAAGAAATTCTTCCGTTTCGTATGAAGCAGTGCCGTTGCCGATCGCAGCAAGACTTACCTGGTGGCGGCGAATCAGTTCCAGCATTTGCTTGGCTGCCGACTGACGCTGAGCTTCGCTGTGCGTCAGGTAAAATACGGCGGTCGCCAGCACGGTTCCCTGCGGGTTGACGATGGCTGCCTTGCAGCCGGTGCGGTAACCGGGATCCAGGCCGAGCACGGTATGACCGGCCAGCGGCGGAATCAGCAGCAGTTGGCGCAAGTTGCGGCCAAATAGGCTGATCGCCTGCTTTTCGGCATTCTCGGTCAGGGCGCTGCGAATTTCGCGCTCCATCGAGGGGAACAGCAGCCGCTTGCAACTGTCCTGAACGGCATCGGCGAGGTCCTGACTCCATAGCGACGGCGATTTTTGCACTTGCTTCAGGATGGTGGCGATGAGCGCTTCCTGCGGAATTTCGAAATGGACCTTCAACGCTTTCTTGGCTTCACCGCGATTGACGGCAAGAATCCGGTGCGAAGGCATGTGGTTGATCGGTTCGCGATATTCGCGGTAGGTCAGAAAATCGGGCGCTTCCGCTTCAGGTACCGCCAATGAAGTCGAAATTGCTGCCGACTTCCAGATTTCCCGGCGCAGTAGAGATCGCAGATCGGCCCGTTCCGCAACGACTTCCGCCACGATATCCCGGGCGCCTGCCAAAGCGGATTCGGCATCTTCGACGCCGAGTTCCGGATTGATGAATTCTGTGGTCAGTGCGAGGCGATCCGCCGAAGCGGGGTCGGTTTGGGCCAGCATTCGTTCGGCTAATGGTTCCAGCCCTTTTTCCCGCGCGATTTGAGCTCGGGTTCTTTTTTTCGGTCGGAAAGGCAAATAGAGATCCTCAAGCTCCTGCAATTTTTGCGCTCCCTCGATCGCGGCGGTCAGTTCCGGCGTTAGTTTGCCCTGCGACTCGATGGAGGCCAGAATCTCTTCCTGCCGTTTGGCTACATTGCGCAGATATTGCAACCGCTCCTCCAAAGAACGGATTTTGTCTTCATCCAGATCACCGGTCGCCTCCTTGCGGTAACGGGCGATAAACGGCAGCGTGTTTCCCGCGTCCAGCAATTCTACGGTGGCTTCGGCTTGGGCGGGACGGATGCCGAGCTCTCGGGCGATCATGGCGGGAATGTCTTGTAATTTCAAGGGAATGCACCTCTTTTTCTTAAATGATGGGACGTCCGGCGCTGGCCGCAGGTAGCGATTCTTCCGCAGTTGCGACATTCAACGCTTTGGCCAGGCGGCGGATTCCTTCGGCAAGCCGTTCTTCATCGTGGGTGGCAAAACAAAGGCGGATTTCATGGCTGACAGCGCCATGGGCATAGAAGGCGTCGCCGGGGATGAAGGATATGCCGAGCGGAGCAGCGCGACGCAGTAGTTCGGTCGGCAGGATGGTCGGGTTTAAACGTCCCCAGATGTAGAGGCCGCCTTCCGGCAGTTCAAACCGCATCGCCGCGCCGCAATACTTTTTGATCGCAGCCGCCATGGCGTTGCGCCGTTTCTTGTATTCACGCCGGACCATGGCCAGATGCAGCGGCAGGCTGTTTTCTTCCAGTGCGGCGTGGACGATCATCTGGGCCAGATTGTTGCTGTGCAAATCGACAAACTGCTTTTCCTGGGCCAGGCGATTGATGACCGGCGGCGCGGCATGGACCCAACCGGTCCGCAGCCCCGGAAAAAGGTTTTTGGAAAACGTGCCAAGTTGGATCACTCCGCCAAAGTTGTCCAACTGTTTCAGCGATGGCGGCGGCGGCGCGCCGTGATAAAGCAGGCTGTAAGGGTCATCTTCGATGATGGTGAGCCGGTGTTTTTCGGCCAGGCGGAGCAATTCTCGACGTTCAGCCAGTTCCATCACGCTGCCGGTCGGGTTTTTGAATGATGACATGGTATAGAGCAGTTTGGGCCGATAGCGGATCAGGTAGTCTTCCAGCATCGCCAAGTCGAGCTTGTTGCCGGGGGGCAAAGTCAGCAGCCTGGCGCCGGCGGCTTCGAGCAACTGAATCGCTCCCAGATACGTCGGGGACTCTACAATAACATAATCGCGCGGTTCGATGAAAGACTTGACAAGTAAATAAAGCCCTTGTTGCGAACCGGACACGATGAGGATCTGATCGGGAGTCGCCGGATTGTCGAGACGGGTCTGCCAGGCCGCCAGCGAACGCCGCAGTGGCAGATAGCCTTCGGTTGCGATCAGGCCGAAATCCGCCGCGTCGATGGCGCGTTTGTTCCTGTCAAGGGCCGATTGGATCATTTGCAGCGGGTAAAAGGCAGGGTCCGGCATACCGGCGGCCATCGAGATCATATCATCGGCGGTGGGAGAAGCAATGATCGAGCGGATGATGGAAGACAGGGGCGCCTTGTATCCGGGGGCAAACAACTGATCCCAGGGCATCTGAGTTGCTTGCGACTGATTGGGCGTGGAGCCGGCGCTGACGAACGTGCCGCTGCCGATTTTGGTAGATACCAATCCGCGTTCCTCAAGCAGACTGTAAGCGTTGATTGCTGTGGTGCGACTGACGCCGAGCAGGCGCGACAATTCACGCTCCGGCGGCAGCTTAGCGCCAATGGGGATTGATAAATCGCTGATTTTTGCAGAAAGCGCAGTGGCGATTTGCAGATATAATGGCGTTGATTGTGCGGGATTCAGGCGGATGCCGCTTAACATTTTGGTAATGTCCATTATTAAAATACACCTCCCAATTCAGCGAATTGGTATCTTTATATTATTATATTGGATATTCACAAAGAAAATCCTGCCAGTTAAGATAGAAGAAATCAAAACAATCGGAAAGGCGGATGTGCATGATTGCCAATGCTGTGGAATTCCGCGCCGGGGTTCGCGACACGCTGCCCCTGATGCTGGGGGTATTTCCCTTTGGTTTGGCTTATGGGATCTTTGCCCAGTCAGTCGGACTCACGCCGGGGGAAACCATTTTAATGTCGTTGACTGTATTCGCCGGTGCGGCTCAGTTCATCAGTTTGCCGATGTTTGCCGCCGGGGCGGGATGGCTGATGATCAGTCTGACCGCTTTGCTGATCAATCTGCGGCATTTGTTGATGGGGGCTTCGTTGGTCCCTTACATGGAAAAACTGTCACTGCCATGGAAAGCGTTTCTCTGCTTCGGCATGGCGGATGAAACTTACGCGGTTGCCATCAGTCGGGCTCAGTCCGTAGGCTACAGCAGGGATTATCATTTTGGCTGCAATGCCACCGGTTACATTACCTGGGCGGTTTCGACCGTGCTTGGCGTCGTTCTGGGCAGCCATATCAGCGACCCGTTGGCCTGGGGACTCGACTTTGCCATGCCGGCGACTTTTTTGGCTTTGCTGATTCCCCGGCTGACTGACAAAACCAGTATGGCGGTCTGTCTGGTGGCGGCGGTGACAAGCGTGGCGGCCGCTTTGTTGATTCCCGGCAAGTGGTATATCATTGTGGCCTGCCTGACAGCGGTCGTGGCTGGCGCTTTGTTGGAAGGAGCGGAAGCGGATGCGGCTTGAGGTGGTTCTGACGGTATTGTGTATGGCGGCAGCAACCTATTTTACCCGGTTCGCCAGCCCCTTGCTGCTGGACCGGACAGGGGTGCCCCGCTGGATGGTTCGTCTGCTCAAACATGTGCCGACGGCGATGCTTACTGCGCTTATTGCCCCAGCCTTGCTGGCGCCGCAGGGATATCTGCAGATCGGGCCGGGCAATCATTATCTGCTGGCCGGGACGGTGGCCGCTTTTATGGCCTGGCGACGCCAACCGCCGGCAGTGACGATGGGTTCCGGCATGGCCGTGATGTTGCTGCTGAGGATGGGAGGGGTGTAGATATGGGCGTGAAGTTTGCCAAACGGATCGATTCTCTGCGCGCATCGGATATCCGCGAAATTCTTAAAATAACTCAGCGAGCCGAAGTCATTTCTTTTGCCGGCGGCTTGCCGGCTCCAGAACTGTTTCCGGTGGAAGAAATGAAGGAAATATCGCGACTGCTGATGGAAGAATCCGGTCGGGTGGCGCTGCAGTATTCGACTACCGAGGGATATGAGCCGCTGCGGCAAAAGATTGCCGCGCGGATCGGTCGCAAGTTTCATACGCAAGCAAGTGCCGCAGAGGTGATGATTACCTCCGGTTCGCAGCAGGCGCTGGATTTTACCGGAAAACTGTTCTTGGACGCCGGAGACGTGGTTCTTTGCGAGAGCCCGACCTATCTGGCGGCAATCAGCGCATTTCGCGCTTATCAACCAGAGTTTATCGCTGTGCCGACCGATGACGAGGGGATGATAATTGAGGAACTGGAGCGGATCTTGGCCACAACCGGCAACGTGAAACTGGTTTATGTCATCCCAGATTTTCAGAACCCGACCGGACGAACCTGGTCGCTGGACCGGCGCCGTCGGTTTATTGAAACAGTAAGTCGCTACGGGGTGGCGGTATTGGAGGATAATCCCTATGGTGAACTGCGGTTTGAAGGGGAGATATTGCCTTCGATCAAGTCGATGGATCGGCAAGGACTGGTCATCGGCACCGGCACGTTTTCCAAAACGTTTTGCCCCGGGATGCGGATTGGCTGGTTGGTGGCCGCGGCGCCGGTGATTGAAAAATATGTGCTGATCAAGCAAGGGGCGGACTTGTGCACCTCGTTGCGCAACCAGATGGAAATCGACCTGTTTATGGATCGCTATGATTTTGAGGCAAATTTGGCGCGATTGACGGAGCTTTACCATCAGCGCCGTAATGCGATGGTGGAGGCGTTGGAAGCCATGATGCCGGCGGGAGTCAGTTATACAAGGCCGCAAGGCGGATTGTTCTTGTGGGTTAGTTTGCCGGAAAGGTTCAAAGCCATGGAGCTGCTCAGGCGCTGCCTGGAACAGAACGTGGCATTTGTGCCGGGCGATTCATTCTTTCCCAACGGCGGAGTGGAAAACACCCTGCGCCTCAACTATTCCAACATGCCGCAAGAGAGAATCCGCGAAGGGATTGCACGACTGGCGGCGGCGATCCGGTCCATGGATTCATAGCACCGGGAAAAATCAGCTGACGATAACAAGCGGACACAAGAAAAGGGCGCATCGTGAAAATCACGACGCGCCCTTTTGTGAACCGATATTAGCAGTAGGTTTCGACGTATTGTTCGGTCAGGCTTTCCAGGGTGGTTTTGATCTCGTTGATCGCCTGCTCGGACAGGGAGTACTGATGCAGGTCTTCGCTGTGCGCCAGAGCGGCCAGCTTGCTGATTCGGGCCAAAAGTAAGCTTTTTTCCATTGCGTTTACACCTCTTAATTAATAGTAATTATAATGAATTTTGGACGATGTTGTTATCTTAACAGTCGACGACGGTAAAATCCATAGCAAAATCAATAGACGAAATAGCAAGTGTGTTTGTTGTTTTGTGTCGTATTGTGACAATGGTACGAAATGAACGAAATTTGCCGAAGGATAATTGATAACGGACTGAAATGTTACAAGCGTTTGTTGCGACGCGGTTTGGTACCGATGGCGAAATACGGCAATACTAGACCCTGACGAACAATGTATACATGCGCCAGGCGGTTTACAGCGCTAGACATAACGGCCGGTTTGGCATAGAATAATGTACAGGGTTGTCGTGCCCAAAGCCTTGTTTGTGCTCCAAACAAAAAGTGTAGGAGGTTTGTTCATGAATTGGTGCAGAAAAAACGGACTATTAACGCTTGTACTCTCCAGCATGCTCGTGATCGCTCTCGTAATCGCCGGCTGCGGCGGCGGCAGTAAGCCGGCCGAACCGGCAAAAAAAGAGGCTCCTCCTGTAAAATGGGTCGCGAACTCTGTATGGCCACCCAATAATCATCAAAGTGTTGGCTTGGTCGAATTTGCCAAAAGAGTAAAGGATGCCACCAAGGGTAAAGTGGAAATGACGGTCCAGGTCGGCGGCGCGCTGGGGTATAAAGGCCCGGAATTGTTGAAGGTCGTTCGCGACGGGCTGGTGCCGGTCTCGGACATGCTGACCAGCGGCGTGGCCGGTGACGAGCCGCTGTTCAATGTTGTTACCCTGCCATTCTTGATTCAGAGCTTTGACGAAGGAAAAATTCTCAGTGATATTGCCCGCCCGCATTTCGAAAAGGTTGTCGAGCAAAAGTGGGGCCAAAAATTGCTGTATGTGTCTCCTTGGCCTGCAGCCGGAGTATGGTCCAAAAAAGAGATCAAGTCACTTGCCGACATGAAGGGACTGAAAACCCGCACCTATGATAAAAACGGCGGACTGGTCATGCAGGCTGTCGGCGGAACGCCCTATCCCCTGCCCTTCAGCGAGGTGTATT
>CAZOJA010000046.1:0-13138 GCA_964579955.1 uncultured Veillonellaceae bacterium
GTCGCCCAATAGTGACCAATCGAATTCGTACTTGCGAGTCATGGTATCCTCTCCTTTTTTGTTCATCAATGCTATTATAATTGATAATTCCGTATTCGGCGGGGATTTTCCTGCCGGATATTGCTGTTTTTGGGAAAAGATATATCCAAAGTGGATAGCTTGCAAGAAATCTGGCAAGGAAATACTGCCGGGACAGGTAATTGTTTGACTGGAAAAAGTATGACAAAATAATAATATTGAAAAACACTACAGAAGGCTATTATTTGATAAAAAACAAGCAGCCTGAATTAATGAAACGAATAATGTGCAGAACCTGAGCGATGTGACTGATTTATTTGAATTTAAGATAGTGGAGAAAGAAATGAACGATCTTCGGGTAATCAACGAAGTATATGTCGGGCGGCAAGCTATTTTCAATGCAAAAAAAGAGGTCGTTGCCTATGAGCTCTTGTTCAGGGACGGGTTGTTGAATTATTGCAGCCAAGAAGATAGTGAGACAGCTACCACAGATGTTATTGTCAACAGCCTTTTGAATATCGGTTTGAACATGATAACGGGAAAGAAGAAGGCGACGATAAAATTTTCACACAGTATGCTGAAAAATGATAAGTTGATGGCTTTGGGACCCGATAAAATGGCAATAGAGATGATCGACAGCATAGAACCAACGGCGGAGATGATTTCAAACTGCTGCCACCTTAAACAACGCGGTTATGAGTTGATTATTGGGAATTTCTCGGATAATCCCGCATGGTTACCTATCATAGATATTGCTGACATCGTTAAAATTGATTTTAAAGCCACTTCTGGGGTAAGCCACAAGGCATTAGCAGAGCGATTTGCAGCAAAAGGCATAAAGCTGTTGACAAAAAAAATAGAATCCGCAGAAGAGTTTCAACAAGCTCTTTCTTTTGGGTATACCTATTTTCAAGGTTACTTTTTAGAACAACCCAGTATTGTTTTGGGCAAAGAGTTGCACAGCAACAAAATTTACCGGTTGAAATTGATGAGAGAGATATCTCGGCCTGATTTTTCCGTCACCAGGATGGAAAAAATAATCGAACATGATATTGCGTTGTCATATAAATTGATCACATATGTGAATTCTTCTTTTTTTGGATTGCCCAACAAAATCCAGTCTATTCGTCATGCATTATCTTTGCTGGGACAAGAAGAAATTGTTAAATGGATTTCATTGCTCTTGCTACGGGATTTGGGCGCAGATAAACCACAGGAGCTTTTGACGGTCTCGATTATCAGAGCGAAATTTGCCGAAAAAATTGCACTAACCAGCCACCGCCGCTCAATGGCTTCACAAGTGTTTCTCGCCGGAATGCTTTCACTGATTGATGTGTTGCTTGATGCTCCAATGAAAAAGATAGTAGAGCTGTTGTCTGTGGAAGAAGAAATTGCTAACACTTTATTGGGGGAAAAGACTGAATTGAGAAGAATCCTCGATTTGGTTATTTTCTTTGAACAGGCGAAATGGGAAGAAGTCCGGCATTTGGCGAACTATTTCGATTTGACGCCGATGGAGCTGAATTCTATGTATTGGGAATCTGTTTATTGGGAAGCAATCATTGACGATGGTTTTGGAGTAGGCGGAATGAATAATAGATAAAAGGGAATGAATGGATTGTCAGAAACCAGGAAAGAAAAGGAGACCGCGTATTGTGGGGCATGTTTCGACCATTCAGCATAAGGCTCTTTTTGATATGATCAATTTTTCATCTGCAATTTTTAATGCGCAAGGAGCCGGCTTTGCTATTATCGATGCAGATGACCATCAAATATTATTTGCCAATCCCAAGCTCTGTAGCCTGAGCGGATTTTCAGCGGAAATGCTCATCGGGAAAGAATGCCACCATCTTTTATGTCCATCGCAAAAGGGGGCTTGTCCCATTAGCGACCTGGGGCAAAGCATGGATAATTCCGAAAGAATTCTTCTTTGCGCGGATGGCAGAAAAGTGCCGATTATCAAAACGGTTAGTCAAATAGAGTTGCACGAAAAAAAATACTTGTTGGAAAGTATCCTGGATATCACGGTACAGAACGATATCAGGGAAATGTTGTCCAGTACCAACGAGGTCTTAAAAACTGAAATCAAAAAACGCTCAGAAGTTCAGAATAAATTGGAAATCTTAGCCCACTATGATCATTTGACAGGGCTGGCTAACCGCTTTTTATTTATTGAGCAACTGAATCACGCCGTATTATCGGCAAAACGCTCCGGACAGAAAGTTGCCGTCATGTTTCTGGACCTGGATGGATTCAAAATGATCAATGATGCAACGCGGCATGCAATTGGCGATGAAATATTGATTGCGGTATCAAAACGCTTAACCAGGGTGGTAAGGAAATGCGATATCGTGTGTCGTATTGCCGGAGATGAGTTCGTTATTATGTTCGAAAATGTTGAGAATGACGATGAAATTCGCGGCCTGATGGAAAAAGTAATATCGTCCTTTAAACAGCCATTTTCAATTAAAGAGCAAGATTTTTTTGTTACTACCAGTTTGGGTGTAGCCGTGTTTCCGGAAGATGCAACCAACGCGGAAGATTTAATTCAAAATGCTGACATTGCCATGTGCAGGGCAAAAGAACAGGGCAAGAATCAAGGACTGCGATGTACCCGCATTATGAAACAGAACACTCTGGAGTATATGAATTTTAGCAACCAATTATATACAGCTTTGGCCAATAATCAGCTGACACTTTATTATCAACCGCAAATCCGCTGTTGTAATGACGGTGACAGAGTGGTTGGAATGGAAGCGCTTCTTAGATGGAACCATCCTCAGTATGGGGCTATTGCTCCAGCCAAATTTATTCCGATCGCTGAAAAAACCGGCTTGATTCATTCTATCGGAACTTTTGCACTGCGAACAGCTTGCGCGCAAAACAAGGCCTGGCAAGATCAAGGCTTGCCACGGGTTCCGGTAGCTGTTAATCTTTCGGCGCTTCAATTTAACAACCGGAACCTTGTGAGCAATGTGACCGCAATATTAGAGGAAACTGGATTGTCAGCCAGGTATCTTGAACTGGAAATCACAGAAAGTGTTATTATGCGTGATCTTCATTCCGTAATTGAAACGTTGAATGCATTCAGGAATATGGGAATTTCCATTTCGGTGGATGATTTTGGCACGGAGTATTCTTCGCTGCAGTATTTGAAACAGTTGCCCATCGATAAATTGAAGATTGCAATGCCGTTCGTTCAAGGATTGGCAGTAAACCCAAAAGATGAAGCGATTACCGAAGCCATTATATTGTTGGCCCAAAAAATGAAACTGCGTGTTATTGCGGAGGGGGTGGACACGGAAAAACAGCTAGCCTTTTTAAAACAATCAAATTGCCAGGAAATGCAAGGTTATTATTTTTACAAAGCTCTGCCGCCTGATGAGATGGAAGTAGTATTGAAAAATGAACGAAAATGAAGTAGGGATTTGAGGAAAACATATGCGTATTTACGACAGTAGCGCAGTGGGGGAAGATGGCGCGGCAGCCGTCGTGTGAAAATGATGCCTTTTTTGACATGAATGCGACGGATGAGATATTAATTTATGAAGAGATGTGACATGCATGCGTAATCTTTATGCAAAATTTAATATTCTTATGATCGTCGTCGTCGTTGCCACAATGCTTGGCCTCTACGTTCAATATACCAATTCCCGGGCTTTAGTCTATGATAACGCGCAAAAATAGCCGATGCTTCCGCTTGCGTACTCAAAGAAGAAATTAAAGGATGGTTGTCGCAAAAGGCGCAGATTGTGGATGACCTGGCTAACATTGTCAGCATGAATCGTTTAAATAACGAAGAGTTATTGGCATACCTAAAAGTGTTTTTGCAGAAAAATCCGGAATTTGCTTCCCTTTACTTTGGCAGCAAAGACAATGTAATGATTAATGCCAGTGGTTGGGTACCGCCAGCTACGTTTGATCTGCGGACACGTCCCTGGTATGTGACAGGCAAAAAACTTATTTACACGGACGCTTTCGTCAACGCCAGTAAAGACGATCTCATCGTGACCATAGCCAAGCCGGTGCATACCGCCGAAGGAGAATTGCTGGGCGTTATCGCAGGAGATGTGTCAGTTAGGACAATTGTTAAATTGGTGAACGAGAAAAAAATCGGGATCAATGGTTATTCTTTTTTGGTGGACGGAAATAATAAAATGCTGGCTCATCCCGACTATCAGTATGACCTGAAAAGTGGCGCCCCTGCACTTGACGCGGAGTACTTAAGTTTCGCCAAAATGGTTGAACAAGTTCCCGCAGGTGTGATCAGATACAGTTTGAATGGGAAAGACGGGTTTGTCGCGTATCACCAAGTTGAAAATACCACATGGCTGCTGGGAAGTTTTATTTCTCTTACGGACTTAATCAACCCCGTCGAACAAATGACGCAAAGTTTTGTAATTGCCTTAGCCATATCAAGTATGATCCTGGGCGTAATGTTTTTTCTGCTTGTGAAGTTTGTCATTACACCTTTAGTACAGTTAAATGAAAGTGTTAAGCAGATCGATGTGGAGAAGTTTCCTGCCTATAGGATTCCGGTTTCAGGTAGCGGCGAGGTCGCAATGGTGAGCCGGACTATTAACCATATATTGAGCAACGCCGGAATTTTTCTTTCACGATTGCGAGCTGATGATGAAGAGATAAGAAACCGGGAAGAGAAATTAGTCAACATCATCAGGGGGACTCATGCTGGCACCTGGGAATGGAATGTGCAGACCGGGGAGATTATTATCAATGAACGTTGGGCGGAAATTTTAGGCTATACTCTGACGGAGTTGCAGCCGTTCAATGCGGAAAAATGGAAGCGACTGACACACCCCGAAGATCTCGCGAAAGTGGAAGACTTGCTTCGGCGGCACTTTTGTCGAGAAAGTGAGTATTGTAAAGCCGATTCCAGGTTGCGCCATAAAAACGGTTCCTGGGTTTGGGCCTATGATTGCGGCAGAGTAACCGAATGGGATGAAGGCGGGCGTCCCGTGAAAATGTTCGGAACTCGCGCCGATATTACCGAGCGCAAGCTGGCAGAAGAATCGCAGCGGAGAAATGCGCAGATACAATCCGTTCTGCGTGAAATCGCCGAAACCGCAAGTTCAGCGTCATCGCTGGACGAATTGTATGCCACGGTAAATCGCTTGACGAATCAGGTTCTGCCGAGCGAAATTTTTCACTTGGCGCTACTCGACGACAGCAGCAATCAAATTGTGGATGGCTATAGCCGGGATATGGAAAATTACGTCGCAAAGCGCAGGCCGGTTGCAAAGGGCTTGACGGAATATGCTTTGAAACAGGGGCGAACCATTCATATAACCGCGGATATCCTGCGACGGTTGCTGGAATCCGGTGAAGTAGTCCGCCAGAGCCGTTCACCGATCCATGAATGGCTGGGAGCTCCTTTGTTCAGTTCTTCAGGCAAGGGGATCGGAGTTTTGACCGTGATTTCAAGAACAACTGCACAGTCATTTCAAGCGGGCGATATTGAAGTGTTAGCAATTATTGCTGCGCAGGTCTCGATGGCGATTGAACGAAAGCAGACGGAAGCCTTCCTGAAATCCAGCCAGGCCCATTATCGCGCCTTGGTGGATCAATCATTCGAAGCTCTTGCTCTTGTGGATATCGAGAAAAAGGAAGCAATAGAAGTCAATCGCAAGTTCACCGAGTTGCTGGGATATTCTCTGCCGGAAGACGCCCCACTGTTTGTTGAGAGATACGTAAACGATACACCGCAAAATTGGGAGAAAAGATACAATGTAACGTTGCAGCAGCAGCGGTTTTTGCCTATCGAATCACAGATATTGCGGCATAAAAACGGAGCCAATGTATATGTTGAAAGAGCCGGGACAGTTATCAAAATTGAGGGAAAAAATTATCTGCTGGCCAGTAGCAGAGATATGACGGTGGAGAGAAGACGCCAGGCAGAATTGACCAGGGACATCGAGGTTGCCCGGCGGGTACAAAGGGAGTTGCTGCCCAAACTGACTGATTCGCCACTTGTCGCCATTCGAACCTTATATCATCCGTCGAACGGCGTCAGTGGCGATTCCTATCACATGAAGTGGTTCAATGACGGAACCTTGTTGCGAGGATTCCTCATTGACGTAACGGGTCATGGGCTGGCAACGGCGATTCAGACCTCGTCGATCAATGTACTGTTGCGAGAGGTATCTGCAACGAATTTGCCACTGCTTGGAATGATGCAGTGGATTAATGCACATACAGCGAGTTGTTTTGCGGAAGGAGCATATGCTGCGATGTTAGGGTTTGAGCTGGATTTGCATGCCCGTAAACTGCGGTGTGTTGGAGCAGGAATTCCGCAATTTTATGTCAATTTTAAAAAAATAGTAATTCCCGGCATGTTTGTTGGAATTTGGGAAGAGGCGGAATTTGGTTTTGTTGAAATGCCTATGTCATCTGGCGATGTCTTGAGTTTTTTGACAGATGGATTTACCGATGTATTGGAACAGCCGAATAACTCCTTTATTGCTGCGAGCAATAGTGAAGGGTTTGACACCTATGTCGCGAAGCTGCAGCAGTTGGCGGGAAGCGGCAGGCTGATTGACGATGCAACGGGAATTTGCCTGCAAATCAGAGAACTGTCATAGTGAGATGGCCGAATGATTCATGCCAGCCGGCGGTTAACTCCGGTTTTATGCGACGAAATATTCTTTGCAGAAAGGTGAGCCATGATATATCGAAAGAAAATTTTATTCACAGGCTTTTACTGGAATATATGCGTTCTTCTGTTATGCGCTTTACTGTTTTTATTATGCGCAGGAGCTTTTTATGCAAGCAAAATACTGTTTGAACGGGAATTGGAGCTTCATACTGAAAGAATAAATATATTGAATCGTAACAACGCTCGATTTGCGGAAGAGAACATTCGGCAGATGCTGTCCAGAGCTGACTTGATTTTGCGGCTGATGAAATTAGATATGGAGACGATTGGCTATATTTCTGCTGAACGCCAAGCGATTCTGAAGTCTTTGCGCGACTCGCAGAGCATTGATCAAATTGCCGTAGCGGATGTTGATGGTAATCTGGTCTTTAGCGCAGTGCCATTGCCGGCGCCGTTGAATATCTTCCATAGGGAACACTTCCAGGCTCAAATCAAGGTCGACGCGCAAAAGCTATTTATTGCCGCTCCTTGGATCAGCCGGGCAACTGGAATACCAAACGTGTTCATGAGCCGTCGGGTCAACGACCCGCAAGGCAGATTCGCCGGGATCGTTGCAATTTCTCTCAAACAAGATTATCTGGACAGTTTGTTCCAGCAACTCGAACTCGGCGCGTCAAACTTTATTACAATAGTACGGCGTGACGGCGCATTTTTGATGCGTTCCCCGTATTTGAACAATGCAGCAATAAAACCCGACCGATATACCAAGAACCATGCTGGTTTTGACCTGATCAACCAAGGGTTTATGTCCGGTACATATGTGACCGCCGCAAAGAATTCGCTTGTGGGTATTACGCGCATCAATGCTTTCAAGGTATTGCCTGACTATCCACTGGTTGTACTGGTGGGGATTTCTCGGGAAGAAGCATTGAAGGGCGCCTTACAATTGCAGAAAACATACAATCTCATTGCCATAGTTTTTTCTGGGTTTATACTGCTAACTTTCTTGATCATTTGGTGGTTATTGCGCAAACAGTTCACCATATCGAAAGAACTGGAATACTTAGGCAGCCACGACAAATTGACAGGTCTTTTAAGCAGAGGTCATATTGAAAAGATTATTGATCATGAGATTGCCAAAGCACAACGCTATAATCATCCTTTATGCATGATTGTTTTTGATTTGGATTATTTTAAGCAGGTGAATGACCACTGTGGGCATCCGGTAGGTGATGCCGTTTTGAAACAAACTTCCCAAATAACAAAAGGACTGTTGAGAAAAACTGATGTTTTTGCCCGGGTGGGCGGTGATGAATTTATGATCATAATGCCCGAAACTCCTTGCCATGGGGCGAAAGTAGTTGCTGAGAAAATTAGGTCAACCATAGCAGCGCATTTCCACAAACAGGCAGGGGTAGTGACAGTCAGTATGGGTATTGCGCAATGGAAGACTGAAGAGTCTTTCACTGACTGGTATGAGCAGGCGGATAATGCTTTGTATCAAGCGAAAGAGTTGGGGCGTAACTGTATCGCCAGTGCGGAGGATTGCAACGGAATTTCATAAAGAATTAACCGGGCTTGGCGCAGATATCTCGAATGGATAGTAGTAACAAGTTTTTTACCATGCAAGACTGCTCAGGTTGGTAATTGTTTGTCCGATGCAAACATGACAAAATATTACAAGATACAGAAGAAGGCGACAATACACCGATTTTCACATGCAACTACGATTGAATGGAGAATACTGTTTTGTTATACGAACAACAGTTGCGAGCATCTGTTTCAGGAATTGACGGATTGGAAAAGTTGGAGCAGGCTTGTGAACACGCCTTGCTAAACTGGGGTGTTGCAAATCCCGCTTTTCTGTTTGCTCTGCATGAGGCATTAATCAATGCTTTTGAGGCAAATTGCCGTTGCGGTCGGAGCGATGCTTTTCTGTCCGCCACGCTGCGACTTAATGCAGAGCAGTTGACTGCTGAAATTCCGGACCATGGACCGGGGTTGCCGCAAAACTGGCGGGAGATCTGCCAAAGTCAGACAATGCAGGACTTGCTGTGGAAAGAATGTGGTCGCGGGCTCCTGTTTATGCAGAATTTCTGCCAGGAAATCGATTCAAATTTCGACCAAACGGGTCGACATATAATGATTTTGAAAGCGGGGATCGAAAAACATGGCTGAGTTCAATGTGATGGGAAGAATTGACGAAAAATCGCTGCGACTGGAATGCTCCGGCTCATTGGTGTATGAAGTGTCAACACAGGCGCGGGAGCAAATACGCCCTTATTTCGATAAAATGGCAGAGGGCGGTCAGTGCCTGTTTTTGATGGACAATCTCAAACGGATAGACAGCACTGGTTTCGGCGTGCTGATTCATTTTGTAAGGCAAGCGGCAATCCGAAAAATCAAACTGGCGGTTGTCGTTTCCGACCAATTTATTCTCGACTTGTTTCGCATCGCTAAATTTGATCAGGTTATGACGGTCGCAGTGGACGAGGCCAGCGCCCTGCAGGCATTGGCTTTTGAATGCCCCCCCGCATTGTCGCCCCAGGAGTATTGAGTGTTTTGAGTATTTTTATCATCGATGACTCGGCCAGCGACCGCAGGATTATCTGCAACTTCATCACAAAGCTGGGTTTTGGCAGTCCTGAAGAGTTTTCCAGTTGCGAATCGGCGCTGGAACGTTTGCGGCAAGTCGATCCGGGCGCCGTCAAAGCTATCTTGCTTGATCTGCAGATGGATGGTATGGCAGGAATTGCGTGTTGCCTGCAGCTAAGATCGATGCCGGGATATGCTGACACCCCGATTCTCGTGGTCACAGCCAGCAATGATGAAATCCAGATGAACTGCGCTTTTGAGGCTGGGGCAACCGATTACATCCTGAAACCGATCCAAAAATACAACCTGCAAGTTCGGCTGCGCAATGCCATCCAACTTGACAGCGAACGCGCCGGCAGTCGCAAACATGAACAGCGGCTGCAACAGGACATTAGAATCGCTCAGGAGATTCAGTCCCGGTTGTTGACACGCGAGCTGCAGCAGCTTGATTTCGCGATGGAACTGTTGCATCGACCCGCTGGTAAATTATCCGGCGACATGGTCTTTGTCTGCCAAACTGGCCCCAAACGTTATGCAGCTATTCTGATGGATGTGATGGGGCATGGCGTGTCGGCGGCTTTCATTGCAGTTTTTATGCAGTCGGCCGCCAGCAAACTCATGCAGCAAAACACTGCCCCCGGTGATATTCTTAACTCGCTCAACCGGCAGATGTGGGATTTTGTCAGCCGGCCACGCGAGTCATCGGAAGAAGAAAACGGCTTGCTGCCAAGCTTCCTTTCAGCGATCTGCTTTGACTTCGACTTGGCCAATCAAAGTCTGAACTGGGCAAATGCCGGACATTTACCGGCATTATTACGTATGCCGGACGGTGCAGTCCAAAAGTTGGAGAGCAACGCGCCGCCGCTTGGCCTGTTTGCAGAGACAAACCTGAAGACGCAAACAACGCGGCTGCTTGGATATGGCCGACTCATTGCATTTTCTGACGGGATTCTGGAAAATCATTATTCGTCAGTCGGCGCAGGAATCGACAGCATGACGACATTGCTAACGACGACTACCGCTGACTCTCCGGCGGCTTTTTTGACAGTGCTCGATAAAACTCTGCTTCCGTTGCTGCCTGTTCGCGATATGGATGACGCTTGTGTCATGGCAATTGATATTAATGCTGAAGGAGCTGTAAAACATGTTTAATCTCCAGAGTCTGCGTGTCCGAATTATTTTATTTACCAGCCTGATCATCATTTTCATGCTTGTCGCTACAATGGGGTTCTCGTTGTGGCGATCCAATCAGGCAACTTTGGCCGGCGTCGAACGCGAAGCGGCAACTGCCACCAACCTGGTGGTGATGAGTTTAAACAACTATCTCACCCAACGTAGCGGTGATGTCGATGTACTGGCGACACGCAGAGTGCTGAAAGATCCGGCTGCATCACTTGAGACAAAGAAAATGGCATTACAGGAAGTGTTTAATTCGTACCAGGGGATCTATTCGGACCTGTTGCTAGTAGCTCCTGATGGAGTGCTGGTCACGGGTGTCGGCAGCGGCGTGCTGGGCCAGAACTACCGCAATGCAGAATGGTTCAAACAAGTGCAGACCAAACAGGCCAAGCATGTCGAATATCGGATGTCAAACGACCTGAAGCAACCGGTAATCGTTTTTGCCATTCCTCTAAATGATCTGACTGGTCAAACGGTTATTGGCTATGTGATGGCAAGGATTCCATTCTCCGCCTTCGATTCATTCATGAAACCGCTGATCGAAGGCTTGGTATCCCGGGGGTTGACGGATAGCTACCCGATGATCGTCGACAATAAAAAAGTGGTCCTTTGGCACCCAGACCTTAAACAGCGCGGTTCGGACGTTCTTGGCAAAAGAACTGACGCCTTGGGTGAATTAATTGCCCGTATGGCCCAAGGGGAATCTGGCGTGGGTGTTTATAATTACAATGGACTCGACAAAATGCTTGGTTTTCAACCGATCGGTAAAGGAACTGCTGCGGAAATCTTTGGCTGGTCGCTGGCAGTGACGCTAAACAGCGATATCATGCTCGCACAGGGGCGCCGTGCCGCCATGCAGAGCGCCGGGCTCGGAATCGTCATCCTATTGTTTTCACTGGCACTTTTAGGGTATTTCATTAATCGACGTCTTGCACCGCTGGCTCTTCTATCAATCCGGGCCAGAGATATTGCCGCAGGCGACCTGACAGAACGACCCACGGATAAAAAAATGACGCAGGGGCAAGATGAAGTTGCCCAAATGGCGACAGCATTTCAAAGTATGCGGGTTTCGCTTGCCACAGTTGTCAGCGCGCTGCGAAACGACTCCAACACTCTCAGCAACACCAGCGCCACCGTTTCGGAAGCCGCCCGTCAAAGCGGCGAAACAGCCGGCCAAGTGGCCGAAACCGTCGGAGAAATAGCTGTGGGAGCTTCCAAACTCGCGGGGCTTGCAACTGACATGCTATCCCGCATGCAAGAGGTCCAGGCCTCAGTAGACAATGGCAGCCGGGACGCGAACACGATGAAGAGCAAAGTCGGTGAGACCAGCACCAGCGTCAGGGAAGCAATGGACTCGTTGCAAAAAGCGATCGAGCAGCTCGGCCAGGTCCGAGAAACGGTACGTTTTGCAACTGAATCAATCCAAAACCTGGGAAAACGCTCAACAGAAATCGGCAATATTGTGGGGATTATTATGCACATTTCCGGCCAAACGAATCTGCTTGCCCTTAACGCGGCCATCGAAGCCGCTCGGGCCGGCGAAGCAGGCCGCGGTTTTGCCGTGGTCGCCGAAGAAGTCCGCAAACTGGCCGAAGACTCCAATAAATCGGCTGAATCAATCCGCGGCCTGGTCAATACGATTCAGGAAGAAACCTCTGTTACCGTTCGTACGATGGAAACAAACCTGGATAGGGTGGACACGCAGGTTGGCGCGATTGAAACAGGCGGTCGCTATATCAATAATATCGTGCAGGAAATCGCTCATGTTGAAAAATTGGTAGTGGAAATGGCCAGTCAGTTGATGACCATTCAAACCAATGCCCGCAATACCTTGGGCAGTGTCGAGGAAATCTCTGCGGTTGCCCAACAATCAGCTGCAGGAGCTGAAGAAATGTCGGCAGCTACCGAAGAACAGTCGGCAACGGCGCAGGAAGTATCGGCCGGCGCTCATGAAGCGGCGGCAATCGCCAATAATCTCAAAGTCACCGTCGAACGGTTTCGTGTATAAGAGGGGGGAGTGATTCTGGTTCTCCACTGACATCACACAGTGGAAACCCTCAGTTTATCATTCTTGACATAGAGAGGCCGGCGCGCTTTTGATATGCTCCCCTTGCAGTAGACAGTTGAAATAAAAAACTGGCTATTGTAAGGAGGAGCATTTTTTTGAAGCGACGATTTAAATTTTCATATGGAGAACGCCTTGGTGCAGTTGAAAAGTATTTGCGGCATGAGTGTTCCATGAGTGACCTATCCAAACAATTAAAAGTTGGTAGAACAACCGTTAGCCGATGGATAGCGATGTATCAGTCTTTCGGGCCAGAGGGATTACAAGACTCTTCCAGAAATCAGCCCTATTCGTCGACTTTGAAAGAAGCGGCCGTACTGGATTATTTATCAGGCAGCCATTCGCAAATGGAGCTTTGCAGAAAATACGGAATGAAGTCAACCCGTCAGCTACGCAACTGGGTTTCAAAGTATAATGGTCATGAGAAATTGAAATCTTCTGGAACAGGAGGAATTCCCATCATGACCCAAGGTCGCAAAACCAGTTTTGAAGAACGGGTTGAAATTGTTCAATATTGCATTGAACACCAGAACGACTATATTGAAACGGCACGAAAATATAAGGTATCCTATCAACAGGTGTATAGTTGGACAACTAAGTTTGAAACGCAAGACGTAGAAGCGCTACAGGATAAACGTGGCAAAAGAAAACCGTTGGCGAAAATGTCC
>CAZOJA010000047.1:0-1235 GCA_964579955.1 uncultured Veillonellaceae bacterium
GTCATGCGGTTCTGCCAAAGCTTCATGACCGAGCTGTACCGTCATATCGGCCAGGATGTCGATGTGCCCGCCGGTGACATCGGCGTGGGCGGCCGCGAGGTCGGTTACATGTTCGGTCAATACAAACGGATCAAGAACGCCTATGAAGCGGGCGTGCTGACTGGCAAAGGCCTGACCTACGGCGGCAGCCTGGCCCGGACCCAGGCGACCGGCTACGGCACGGTGTACTTCGTTGACGAGATGATCCGGGCCAAAGGGATGTCGCTTGCCGGCAAGACGGTGCTGGTGTCCGGTTCCGGCAACGTGGCGCTGTATGCCATGCAAAAGGTGCAGGAACTCGGCGGCAGGGTGGTGGCGATGAGCGACTCCAATGGCTACGTTCACGATCCCGACGGGATCTGTTTTGCCACGATGAAGCAGCTCAAGGAAGTGGAGCGCGGCCGGATTTCCGAATATGTCCAGCGGCGTCCGAATGCCAGGTACTATAAAGGCTGCTCCGGCATCTGGACGATCCCCTGCGACATCGCCCTGCCTTGTGCCACTCAGAACGAGATCACCGAAACGGATGCCCGGATTCTGGTGCAAAATGGCTGCAAGGCCGTGGCCGAAGGGGCCAACATGCCTACGGACCTGGCCGGCACCAAGGTCTTCATCGAGGCCGGCGTGCTGTTTGCGCCGGGCAAAGCGTCCAATGCCGGCGGCGTGGCGACCTCGGCCCTGGAGATGACCCAGAACAGCATGCGGCTGTCCTGGACCTTCGAAGAAGTCGACGCCAAGCTCAAGAATATCATGGTCAATATTTACCGGAATGCCAGCAAGGCGGCCGAGGAATACGGACACAAGGACAATCTGGTGGTGGGGGCCAACATCGCCGGGTTCCTGAAAGTCGCCGAAGCGATGAAGGCGCAAGGGTTGGTATAAGAACGTCCGCTACGTCTTATCCAGGCCGGCGACGTATTTCTCCACGTCCCGCCGCGTGGGCTTGTCCGGTCGGTGGGTCGCATGGCTGTTCATGTCGTTGAGGATCCGGATCTGCATTTTTTCGCCGCGGCTGCAGCGGCTGCGCGAGAGGAAGCCGGCCCGGCAGCCGGAGAAGGTCTGCCCATACGACATGCAGATCGGCAGGTTGTGGCAGTCGTGTTTGTAGACTTCGCGCCCTTCGCCGTTGGTTTCCAGTTCGTCGTTCAGTGAAGGGGCAAGCAGCGGATTCAAGTATTCCATCCCGATCCCTCCTC
>CAZOJA010000047.1:1335-13126 GCA_964579955.1 uncultured Veillonellaceae bacterium
TCGTTCAGTGAAGGGGCAAGCAGCGGATTCAAGTATTCCATCCCGATCCCTCCTCTGGAAACTGTATTAAAAAGGTTGCGGTGGAACCAACGGTTCGCCGCAACCTTTTTTCTGTGGAGCCGTTATTCTGCGCGGGCGATGTCGAGCGCCGCGTCGCGGGGCAGCGGCTTGCTGAACAGATAGCCCTGATAATAGTTGCAGTTGCCTTCGGATAGCGCGTCGCGCTGTGCCGGAGTCTCCACGCCTTCCGCCACGACGTGGTAGCCGAAGTGGTGAGCGATCTGGATCAGGTTGTGGATCATGAACTGCGGGTTCTTTTCGGTGGCGGTGTCCAGGCTTTCGACGAAGCCCTTGTCGAGTTTCAGCACGCTGATCGGCAGCTGTTGCAGATAGGTCAGTGAGGAAAATCCGGTGCCAAAATCGTCGAGTGAAATGCCGACGCCCATTTTTCGCAGTTCCTGCAGCCGCGCTACGCCGGTTTTCACGTCATGCATCAGCAAGCTTTCGGTGATCTCCAGTTGCAGTTTGTTGGCAGGCAGGTCGGTTTCCTGCAGGGTGGCGCCGACCAGTTCGATAAACCCGTCGTGCAGCAGCTGCCGCACCGAGACGTTGACCGAGATGGTGGGCAGGCCCTGCAGCGGGTGTTCGGCGGCGACGGCGAACCGGCAGGCTTCACGCAGCACCCAGGCCCCGATGTTGATGATCATGTCGCTTTCTTCAGCCAGCGGAATGAACTCGGCCGGCGAGACAAAACCCAGTTTGGGGCTGTTCCAGCGGAGCAACGCTTCGAAGCCGTGTACCTTCGGCCCGCTGGCGGATAGTTCGTAGATCGGCTGGAAGACCAGGTAAAGATGGTTTTCGGCCAGGGCGCGTTTGAGGCCCTCGATCAGTTCATGCCGCCGCTGCACCGGTTCCTGCATGCTGTCGTTATAGCAGAGGCATTGGTGCTTGCCGGAGCGTTTGGCCTGGTTCAGCGCCAGGTCGGCCTTGCGCAGCAATACGTCGAGGCTGCGGCCGTGTTCGGGGTAACGGGCCATGCCGCCGCTGAGCTGGACCATGAAGGAGCCGCTGGCGGTATCGAACACCTGGTCGGCGAGGTATATTTCGGCCAGGATGCCGGCGGCATCCGCCGCTTGATCCGACAGACAGATCAAGAATTCATCGCCGCCCTGCCGGGCCACGATGGCTTCGTGCCCCAGCGAAGTTCGCAGGTATTGTCCGAATCGCTGCAGGATTTCATCGCCGGCCGTCTGTCCGTGCACATCATTGATCAGTTTGAAGTCGTCAAAATCGAGCAGCGCGATCAACCGTCCTGCCTCCGGCGCAGCGGCAAGCAGGGCGGCAACCTCTTTCTGGAATCCGCGCCGGTTGAGCAGGCCGGTCAGGTGGTCGTGGTAGGCCAGGTGCTCGATTTCCATTTCGCGTTTCTTGATGTCGGAGATATTGGTCAACGCGCCGATCAGGCGAAGCGGTTTGCCTTCCTCGTCTCGCACCACCCTGCCGCGGGCCAGCACCCAGATATAGTCGCCGGACAGTGACCGGATCCGGTACTCTTTGGCGTAGGCATCCTGCTGCGGGGCGATGTTGGTACCGACCGGGCCGGCCTGACTGGCGAGGTCGTCGGGATGGACCAGGGCGACATAGTCGGCCAGTTTCGCGACTTCAGGGATGTTCAGGTTTTTGCCCCAGTTCGGCGGCACGATATACTGACGGGTCTGCAAATCGAGGTCAAAGATGGCATTTTCCGCCGCCTCGATCGCGAACTCGAAGCGGTCTTCGCTGAGCTGCAGCGCCTGTTCCTTTTGCTTCAGCTCGTCAAGCTGCTGCTCGAGGTTCTGTTCGGTGGCAAAGAGCTGCGAATACAGCGCCTTGATCTCCTCGTTGTTGGCCTGGAGCTCCTCGTTGGACTGGGTCAGCGCTTCGATCGAATCGGCCAGTTTCAGCCGCATCCGGTTGATATTGTCGGCCAGGTTGGCCAGTTCATCGCGGCCACGCACCTGGACCGGGTTGTTGAAATTGCCGGCGGCGATTTCCTGGACGCGGGCGACGATTTCATGGACCGGGGCGGCGGTCCGGCGCCCGAGCGCCAGCGCTGTCAAGCTCGACAGCAACAGGCAGACGAAGCCGATGGCCAGGCTGGAAATGATGTTTTGCCCCAGCTGATCGCTCTTTTCCTTGGCTTTCGTCGCCAGCAGCGCTTCGATATCGTCGGTCCAGTTGCCTGTGCCGATGACCCAGCCGTAAGGTTCGAACAGCAGGGAGTAGCTGCGTTTGCCGACGGCTTCGCTCTGATTGGGTTTGGGAAAATGATATTCGCTGAAGCCGCCGCCCGGTTTCAGGCCGCTGCGGATGATCTCCTGGATCAGTTTCTTGCCGGTCGGGTCGACGTCCTCGTAGCGGCTCTTCCCCTCGGTGTCGCGACCGAGCAGGACGACGTTCACGCCATCCACGGTATCGATCCAGAAATAATTGTCGCCGTCAAACCGCAGGTTGCGGATCAGGTCGGCGGCCTGCTTTTTGGCGGCAGCTTCGCTTAAGAGCCCTGCCTGTTGCCGGCGGTGGATCTCGCCGACCAGGCTGTGGGCGGTTTCCACCTGCGATTTGATCCGGATATCAAACAGCTCGTAAAGGGCGCGGCGATATTCCCGCAGATCCAGTTCGTTTTTCTGCAGGGTCGAATAGACGTGGAAGGCCGACAACAATGTCAGCGAGCCGAAACTGATGGCGACCAGCAGCAAAACGAGCTTGTACTTGAAACTAACCATCATTTCCTCAAACAATTATTCTTTGTTATGGGGATAGTGTATGGTTTTCGCCTTATCTGGCAAAAATCCTGCAACTATCTGGCGACGACCTGCAAAGTTTGGCCGGGGTTGGCCGAAAATGCGAGAAAACTGCCGGCAGGGGCAACGATTTCTCCCGGATCGACCGCACTGTCGAACAGGACCGTCTCGGACGGTGAAAAGACGATTGCCCGTCCACCGGTCGGGACCGTGAACGCCAGGATCGCGTCGCGGTCCAGCCGGCGCCACTCATTGATGCCGGAGCGGCTGATGGTGACGGAGTGACTGCCGGCCGGCAGCAACGGGGTCTGCTCGAGCGGCGTGTACAGCAGGCCGGACAGCCAGGCCCAGGTCTGGTTGTTCTGGCGGAACAGGATGAGTTCGCTGGCGTCGCGGACGCTGGCCAGCGCCACGCCGGCGGTCGTGGGCGAGGTGATCCGCTTGATGCCGCCGAAGTCGATGTAACCGGGCAGTTCCGGAAGCAGCCGGGCGCTGCCGATGTAGCCGGACAGCGACATCCGAGCTTCATAGGGACTGGTGTTGCGGCGCAGCCAGCGAGTGCCGTCGATGTTCAGGCTGAGCGACTGCGGATTTTCCAGCGGCTCGATTTTCTGGAACTGGACGATGTCGGCCAGTTTGCTGCTGTTGACGAAGAAGCGGCCGCCGTCCACACCGGCCAGATAATATTGCTTGCCGTCCTTGTCGTGGAAGAATCCGCCGCTGTAGGTCAGCGACAGTAAGGGCGCCGGCTGGTCCGGCTCGCTGCTGGCAACCGTCAACCTGCCGCCCGGCGCATCGAACGTCAGTTTGTAAATGGAGCCGCCATCACCGGCATAGTAGCCCTGAAAGGCCAGCAGACCGTCCGGGACCGGCTCGGCAACAGGCGGCAGACGGAGCGGCTGTTGCAGGGCGGAGCTGGCCAGGATGCCTTTTTGCTGCAGGTAGGCGTCCAGCACCCTTAGTGAGATGTCCATCGCCCGGCCCGACTTGCCGGCGCCGATCACCGCCACGGAAATCCTCTGATCCGGTACGGTGAACACCATCGAGGTGTAGTTGCCGGTGCCGCCGCTCTTGCCCAGCAGCCTGACGCCGGCCGCCGCGAAGTTGGGCAGCGAGGTGAAGTCCCAGCCTAGCCCCAGGCTGATCGTCGGGCCAGGCAGTTTGCCCCAGAACGCCGAGGGCTGGTTTTTGTTCATCTCGGCCAGGCTGCGCGGCGAGAGGATCTGTCGGCCGTGTCCGGAGAAACTGTCGGCGAACCGGCACAGGTCTTCGGCGGTGGCCGAGAGGCCGCCGGAAGCCAGGAACGAAACCACCTCGGGCGGGTCGATCCGGCCGGATTCGTCATAGAAGCGGGCCAGCGTCACGCCGGGTTGCGGCGGCAGCGCTCCGACGCCGAGGCCGGTCCGGCTGAGGGCTAGCGGCGTGAAGATCCGTTCCTGCAAAAAGGCGGCGAATTTTTTGCCGGAGACCCTTTCTACGATCATTTCGGCCAGACTGAAACCGTCGTTGCAGTAGACGGCCATCGCGCCGGGGTCATGTTTCAGATGGGACTTGGCGAGCGTGTCCAGGGTTTCCGGCAGGAACCCCTGGTGATATTGGAACCCGAAGCTGTTGGCATAGCTGCCGCCAGGCAGGCCGGAACTGTGGTTGAGCAGCATCCGGACGGTGATCTGCCGGTGTCGTTCGTCCGCCATGCGGAACTCCGGCAGGTAGGCGGTGACCGGTTTGTCGAGATCGACCTTGCCTTCGTCGACCAGCAGCATGATCGCGGTGGCGCCATAGACTTTGCTGATCGAGCCGATGTTGAAGCGGGTGTCTTTGTCGACCGGAACGCTTTGCAGCCGGTTGGCCGGTCCGAACCCTTCGGCGTAAACCAGGCGGCCGTGGTCGGTGATGGCGATGGTCACGCTGCCATCCTGACCGGCGGCAATCGATTTCCAGATCTCGCTGCGGGCTACCGACACGGCGTCGACCGCGGCCGGCGGAGCCGGATAGGCCGCTGCGGCGGCAGGCAGGACGAGCAGGCAGAGGGAACAGATCAGGAGCAGGGGGTAGCGGAACAGGCGGTTCATCGTTCACCCTCCTTTTTTCTGCGGCAGGTTCTAGATAGGTCTTCTACAACAGGGCGCAGAGTCCTGCATCAAAGGAAGGGGGCACGGAGAATGATCGGCCGTCCCTGTCCGTTGGCAGGATTTGCTGCTGCAAGACCGAAACAATATAATAGAGGATGAAATATGTTTGGAAGCGAGGGATCTCTATGCGACCGACCCGTATCCTGCTCTTGTCCTGCTTGCTGCTGCTGCTTTGTCTGCCGGTATCCGCAGCTTCGTTTGCGCCCAACACGATCACCATTTCCATCGAGGAAGGATTCTGGCAAAAGTATCATCTGGCCAACCCCAGCTCGGTCAGCGGCGACGTGGAGAAGATCTACAAGGTGAAAAAGGTGGAGGTGCGCCTGTTGGCCGGGGAACGGGAATTCGGCTCGCATACCTTCACGCCGGAGGACAGTGCGCCGCGAAAGTTCTCGATGCTGCACGGCGCGGCGGCGGCGCTCAGCATCCGCATCAAGTCTTCGGCTGTGGACGGCGTGATCTGGATCAGCACGCACCCCTATAAATACGCCGGCAACGATATCGTGATCAAAGCGGCGCCGACCGGGATCACGCTGAACTACCCCGGCATCTGACGGCGCGGGGCGGAAGCGGTCCGCCACAAAAAAAGCAAGGATTGCCTATTGTTTTTCGAAAAAAACTTGTAGTAAAATGATAGCCGAGAGACAAAAAAATATTGGGCAAACCCGTCGAAAGGCGGCGACGCAAAGCCATGGGTCTAACGGCGTGCAACGCCTATGATCGCCAGGTTGCCGGCAGGAATGGAATGTTGATGATGACCGGCGGAGTCCGGTCATTTTTTTGTGGTGGGAGGGATCGTGGATGGTGAAATATATCGTTGGGATGGTTGTGGCGGTGATTGTCACCGTGGCCGTGGCGGTTGCGGTGGCGATACCGGTGGCGAAGCAGAATGCGGCTGCGGCTGCGGCTGCGCCGGTGAAGCAGGAATCCGGCTACATGTACAGCCTGACCGACCATGACAAAACGCAGTATCTGACCACCACGCTGGCCGACGGAAAGGTGGCGCGGCTGCAGCTGATCCTGGAGCTGGACCCGGCGCTGGCGCCGAAAGACCAGAAGAACCCGGACCGCAAGATGCTGGTGCTGCAGGATACGGTGCTGCGTACCTTGCGCGAGATGAAAAGCAGCGATTTGGCAGCCGGCAATCAGGACGTTTTCAAGAAGCGGATCGCCGACGCGGCGACCAAGGTGCTGGGCAAGCAATCGGTACGGGGCGTGTATCTGACTGGCGCCACGATGCAAGTGGGATTTTTTACTGGCGATGCCGCGCTGCTGCCAGGACGCGGCTGAAAGATGAGTTTTTTGCTGCAACGAGTCGAGAGGTCGCCGGAAAACGGCGGCCTCTTTTTGATTATTTTCGGCAACGGGAGGAATTTGCCGACCGGTCGGGGAATTTTTATACCGAATTGACCATGATGGATTTGATTATGCAGGATAGGGGGCTGGGACATGAACGATTTTATGTTTAGAATGCCGACCAAAGTGATGTTCGGCGTCGGCGCGCTCAAAAAAGTGCCCGGATTGTGCCGGGAGCAGGGTTATTCGCGGATTTTTGTCGTGACCGGCAGCACCTCGACCCGTCAGTCGCCGCAGTTGCAGGAGTTGCTGCAGGACCTCGCCGCGTTGTCGATCGCCACGCAGGTGTTTTCCGACGTGGAAGCCGATCCCAGCATCGAGACGGTCGACCGGGGAGCGGCGGCGCTGGGCGCGTTCGGCGCCGATGCGGTGATCGCCTACGGCGGAGGCAGTCCGATGGATGCGGCGAAATCGATGTCGCTGGTCTGCGCCAACGGCGGCTCGATCGCCGACTATATGCGGGCGAAGAAAACGTTTGTCCGGCGCGGCGTTCCGCTGCTCTGCGTACCGACCACGGCCGGCACCGGCAGCGAGGTGACCGCCTCGGCCGTGACCACCGACAAGGCGACCAAGGAAAAGATCGGCATCGGCCATGATTTTCAGATGCCGGCCTACGCGGTCGTCGATCCGCTGCTGCACGTGAGCATGCCGCCGTCGGTCACCGCCGCCACCGGCATGGATGCACTGACACATGCCATCGAGTCCTATGTCGCGCTGAAGGCAAACCCGATCAGCGACGGGATGGCCTTGACCGCGATCCGCCTGATCGCCGAGAATTTGCGGCAGGCCTGCGCCAACGGCGAAAACCTGGCAGCGCGCAGCAACATGGCCCTGGCCAGCCTGATCGCCGGAGTGTCCTTCACCAATGCCGGACTGGGCGCCGTGCATGGCATCGCCCATCCGGTGGGGGCCCAGTTCGGGATTTCGCACGGGGCGGCCAACGGGATCATTTTGCCGTATGTCATGGAGTACTGCCTGATGGCCAACTATCCCAAGTTCCGTGAGATCGCCGTCGCGATGGGCGAGGATGTCGCCGGGCTGTCGGCGCGCGATGCCGCCGTGTATGCCGTGGCGGCGGTGGAGGAACTGAAGCAGGACCTGGGGATCGCCGCGACGCTGGCGGAGGTCGGCGTGCCGGCGCAGGCGCTGGAGCCGATTGTCAAGGACGCCGTGACCTTCCGCCTGCTGCCCAACAGTCCGCGTCGCCTGAACGCCGACGACCTGCGGATCATTGTATCCCGGGCGCTGGGAATCGAATAAAGAGGACTTGCCACCGGTCGTGACGAATATTTCTGCTGGAGGGATGCAAATATGCGTATTGTTGAACAATCCTTTATTGCCACGGACCGAATGACCGCAGTCAAGACCGAATATCCGCCGGAGGCGCTGTTCCAGGTTTTTGTCAAGGGCAAGCTCCAATACCGTCCATCGTATCTGCTCGAAGACGGCAATATCGTGTTCGGCTTCGACTGTCTGCAGGCCGGGGATATCGTACAGATCTTCTATCTGCTCGACTGAAGTTGCCGCATGAAAAACAAAGGAACCCGGCTTGGTTGCCGGGTTCTTATTCCAATGGAGGGAAAAGCGAATGAAAAAGATCCTTTGCGGGCTCATCACGGGGCTCCTGCTCGCGGTGGCCCTGGCTTGCCAGCCGGGTTACGCGGCGCAGGCCGAGTGGCGCGACGCCGACTACAATTTTGGCCCGCCCAAGTTCGTCCTGCTGACGGAGACAAAGTTCGCCTACGAGGGCTATGACACCAGCGGCCGCAACAAGTTCAACAAGTTTCCCTATGCGGCCGACAAGATCCCCGATATGCTGCGGGGCAAGCTGCAGAGTTTGTCGCGGCACCGTCTGGTAGAGATGGATTACGTCATCAAACAGATCAAAGCCGATCCGGCCGTGACCGAGCCGGTCGATCCGCAGGCGCCCGGCTTCGCGGCGCTTTTGCAGCGCGAACTGGGCAAGCATGTCGACCTGGTGTTGTACCTGGACGTCCGTGATTACGGCTGGTTTTACGAATGGCATGAGTCCTATATGAAGACGGAATCCTACACCGAGCGCATCTCCTACAAACGCAAGCACGCCGACGGCACCGTCTCGGAAGGCTGGACCGACGTGCCGCGCACCCGCGTCGTCTATGTGCCGGCCGGCTATTATGTCTCCGACTGCGCGGAACTGGCGATCCGCCTTTATGACGCGAAAGCCGGCCGCGATGTCTGGAAGTACACCGACTCGCGCAACCGCAAATCACCGCCGATCAGCAACGGCTACGACCCTTCCGGGCCGGAATCGATGATGCGGCGGATCTTTGACGAGGCGTTCAAGCGGATGCCGCTGGCCCAGTAGCGGGGGAAAAGACCGGGTTAACGGTTTTTCGCGGCTGCCTGCTCCAGATACTCGTCGTAGGTCATCTTGTAATCGTTCATTCCGTCCGGCGTCAGTTCGATGATGCGGTTGGCGATGGTCTGCACGAACTGATGGTCGTGCGAGGCGAACAGGATCGTGCCGTCGAACTGGATCAGGCCGTTATTCAGCGCGGTGATCGATTCGAGGTCGAGGTGGTTGGTCGGTTCGTCGAACAACAGCACGTTGGCGCCGCTCAGCATCATCCGCGACAGCATGCAGCGCACCTTTTCGCCGCCGGAGATGACCTGGGCCTGTTTCTGGGTCTCTTCGCCGGAAAACAGCATCCGGCCGAGGAAGCCGCGAATATAGGATTCGTCCTGGTCGCGCGAATACTGGCGCAGCCAGTCGACCAGATTCAGCTCCACTCCGTCGAAAAAGGCGGAGTTTTCTTTTGGGAAATAGGACTGCGAAGTGGTGACGCCCCATTTGAACTCGCCGCTATCCGGCGCGAGTTCGCCCATCAGGGTCTGGAACAGGACGGTCTTCGCCTGGTTGTTCTGGCCGATGAAGGCGATTTTGTCGCCTTTGGCAACGATGAAGGACAGGTTGTTCAGCACGGTCTGCCCTTCGACGCTGACGGTCAGGTTTTCCACCGAGAGCAGCTGGTTGCCGGCCTCGCGGTCCGGTTTGAAGGCGACATACGGATATTTGCGCGAGGAGGGACGGATATCGTCGAGGGTCAGTTTTTCCAGCTGTTTCTTCCGTGAGGTGGCCTGCTTGGATTTGGAGGCGTTGGCGCTGAACCGCTGGATGAACGCCATCAGTTCCTTGGCCTTCTCTTCCTTTTTCTTATTGGCGTCTTTGGCCATCTGCAGCGCCAGCTGGCTGGACTCGAGCCAGAAATCGTAGTTGCCGACATACAGCTGGATGGCTTCGAAATCGATGTCGGCGATGTGCGTGCAGACCTGGTTGAGGAAATGGCGGTCATGCGACACGACGATGACGGTGTTGGGGAAATCGTACAGATAATCTTCCAGCCAGCTGATCGCGTTCACGTCGAGATGGTTGGTCGGTTCGTCCAGCAGCAGGATGTCGGGCGAGCCGAACAGGGCGTGCGCCAGCAGCACCTTGACCTTGTCCAGCGCATCGAGGTCTTTCATTTTCAGATCGTGCAGGTCGTTGGCAACGCCGAGGCCTTTGAGCAGCCGGGCCGCTTCGGTTTCGGCGTCCCAGCCGTTCAGCTCGGCGAACTCGCATTCCAGGTCGGCCAGCTTCATGCCGTCCTCATCGGAAAAATCCGGCTTGGCGCAGAGCAGCTCCTTTTCCTGCATGATGGCATGCAAGCGGGCGTGGCCCATGATGACGGTCTCCAGCACGCCGAACTCGTCGAACTCGTAATGGTTCTGCTTCAGCACGGCCAGCCGCTCGCCGGGCGTGATGACCACCTCGCCGACCGTCGGTTCGATTTCGCCGGACAGGACTTTCAGAAAGGTCGACTTGCCGGTGCCGTTGGCGCCGATCAGGCCGTAGCAGTTGCCGGGCGTGAACTTGATATTGACATCCTTGAACAGGATGCGTTTGCCGTATTGCAGGGTCAGATTCTGGGTACTGATCATTGTCTTGATTCCATCCTTTATCTGTTATTGGCGGTATTGACATCAAAATATAACATGAATCCGGACGGAAGTCCATGTTTGGCCGCATGTTCGGATTTTTCCGATCATACGGTCAATTGACGCGACTCCCGGATGGTTGTACAATGTATACTAAATCACTTGATTTTTAGGGGGAAAAGCAATGAAAAAACAATTCATGGTGACTCTGGTCGTACTGTTGTCCCTGGGACTGCTGCTCGCGGGCTGCGGCGGCGGAGACAAAGCCAAACCGGCCGCTCCGGCATCGAACGAGATCAAGATCGGCGGCAACTTCGAACTGACCGGCGGCATCGCCAACTTTGGCAAACAGACCGTCAACGGCATCCAGATGGCATTCGAAGAAATCAATGCGGCTGGCGGCGTTAACGGCAAGCAGCTGAAACTGATCCTGGCCGACAACAAGTCCGAGCCGGCCGAAGCGACCAACGCCGTGACCAAACTGATCACCCAGGACAAAGTCGTTGCGGTGCTCGGCCCGGTCGCCAGCTCCAACGTGCTGGCCACGTTGCAGGTTGCCCAGGACAACAAGATCCCGGTGCTCACCGCGACCGGTACCAATGAAAAGATCACCGTCGACGGTGGCAAAGTCCGTCCGTTCGCTTTCCGCGGCTGCTTCATCGACCCGTTCCAGGGCAAGGTGATGGCCAACTTCGCCACCAACACCGTCAAGGCGAAAACCGCGGTCATCTATGTGGACCAAAGCTCCGACTATTCCAAAGGCCTGAAGCAGTCGTTCGAAGAAGCGTTCGTGAAGAACGGCGGCAAAGTGCTGTCCACCGAAGCCTTCCTGCAGAAAGACCAGGACTTCAAAGCGACCCTGACCAAGATCAAGGCGCTCAATCCGGAAGTCATCTTCATTCCTGCCTATTATGAAGAAGTCGGCAAGATCGTGAAACAGGCCCGCGAGCTGGGCATCACCGTTCCGCTGCTCGGCACCGACGGCTGGGATGATCCCAAGGTCGTCGAGATCGCCGGCGCCAAGGCTCTCGACAACACTTACTTCAGCAACCACTACTCCTCGCAGGATACTGACCCGGCAGTCGTCAAGTTCGTAGACGCCTACAAGAAAAAGTACAACCAGGAGCCCAGCGCGCTGGCCGCTCTCGGTTACGATTCCGGTCTGATGATCGCCGATGCGATCAAGCGGGCTGGCAGCGCGGAAGGCGCCAAAATCGCCGAAGCCCTGGCCAAGACCAAAGACCTGAAGGTCAGCACGGGAATCCTCACCATCGACGCCAACCACAACCCGGTCAAGAGCGCGGTTGTCATCGAGATGAAGGACGGCAAGCAAACCTTCAAAACCAAGGTCAATCCGTAAGATTAGCGTAATAGAAGCAATAGGGACAGAAAAAAAGACCGGTTCGCCGGTCTTTTTTTCTGTCTGAGGCGCTCTGCAGGCAGGAGAATCGAGTTAAGGCGTCGAACCCAAAAATTTGTTGTCAAAATATAGAATCATTTTGAAAGAAAGGTTGTGACACCTATGACCCCATCGAGACCTCTCGGGATGTACAGCGAGAG
>CAZOJA010000048.1:0-13039 GCA_964579955.1 uncultured Veillonellaceae bacterium
GACGCCCAGGTAGTCGTCGGCGTCGGCCCCGGTTTTATGGCAGGGCATGATGTTCACCGTGTCGTTGAAACGATGCGGGGCCATGAGTTGGGCCGTGTCATCACTGTAGGCGGTGCAAGGCCCAATACCGGCGTGCCTGGCGATATCGGCGGCTATACAGTGGAGCGACTGGTGAAGGCCCCTTGTGCCGGCGTATTTCGCGCCGTACGGTCGATTGGCGACATGGTTTGCGCCGGGGATGTGCTGGCTTATGTCGGCGATACAGCAGTAACCGGTAAAATCGGGGGTGTTCTGCGCGGTCTGCTACATGACAACCTTCATGTGACTGTCGGCATGAAAGTCGGCGATATCGACCCGCGGGCCAAGGTGGAACACTGTTGGAGCATTTCCGATAAAGCCCGTGCCGTCGGCGGAGGGGTTCTGGAAGCCCTGCTTATGTCAGAATCGTGTTCTCGAGCTCCCAGCGTTTGAGTCGGCAGTATCCCCAAGGAGCATAGATTCCCAATGTGACGGCAGTCAGAACCAGAATCAGCAGCCATTGAAAAAAGAAACCAAGCCCGGTGCCGACAAATTTGAGCGGGCGTCCGTTCAGATAAGTGTTGGAACTGATCCAGCGCAATTGAGCCGAGTAAGCCCAGGGAAAAAACAGCCCGCCGGTGACAATCGATAAAAGGATGGTCCAGACCATGAGCCAGATATAGCCAAGTCCTGAACCGCGGAATTCAAAAACTGACGAGTTCATTTGGGCATGTCCTCCATTAGCTTGGCCATCGGGCTGGCAGCGAGCAATTGATCACGATGCTGTTCGGTTACCTGTATTTTTTCAGCATAAGTCGAACCTTGCCGCCAAACTTCCTCAAACTGTCCGGCATTCTTAAAACCGGTACTCCAGAGGAACGCACCTTCCGTTGAATAAAAGGCAATGAGAAGCGCCGCCTCCAGCGAAGTCGGCAGTAAGCCTTCTTCGTTAGTGACCAACGCATATTCCCCCTCCGGGCTTTCTTCGAAGCACAACCCGGTCAGGTCATCTTCGATGGGAATTTCGGCAAAACCCAATCTGCTGAAAAATTCAAGGATTGTCGGATTAATCGTGTCCACTTCATCCACCTGCTTTTCATCGTTTGATTTCATTGTATCGTAAAAAGGCATTGATTACAAAATGAACAATTATTTGGAGGGAAAGGTATGGAACATTTTTCTAATGTCACGGTAGTAAAGAAAGCCAACGTCTATTTTGATGGCAAAGTCACCAGCCGCACCGTTCAGTTTGCTGACGGCAGCCGCAAAACCCTGGGAATCATGTTGCCTGGCGAGTATGAGTTTGGCACGGCGGCTGCGGAAGACATGGAGATGCTGGCCGGGTCGATGGAGGTTCTTTTGCCCGGAGAAACAGTGTGGTGCACTGTGAGCGCAGGGGAAACCTTCCATGTGCCTGCCAACGCAAAGTTCAAGCTCAAAGTGCCGGTTGTGGTCGATTATTGCTGCTCCTACGCTCCATAGCAAAGCAAAGAAAAAATCAAAGTCTTTTTTCACGAAACACTTATGCTTTTCAGCGGTACTTCCGATAATATAATTGAAGACGCCTGGGTTACAAGGAGGTGAACACCGTGGCTGTCGGTACATACCTGATCCCGCCGGTTGAAAGGACTCAACTGCCGCTGGTGGTTCGCCGAAGCGGAGTGCAGGATCAACGTCAACAACAAAAGAGTCCATATGAGCAGCATTCACAGTCCGAGAAGCAGGAACATAAGCGGGAGCCAGAAATGGCTAAACGCATCATGACTTGCATAATGTCTGGAAGTCATATCGACTGCAGAGTGTAGAGCCGTTCGCGGCTCTTTTTTTTTGACTGACGCCTGATATGAATGGAGTTTCCACGCCTCTTACGCTGAGCTGCTTTGAGAAATGGCGCTCACATCAAAATAAAACTTGAAAAACTAATATTTTTCTATGTTTTCCGTGATAAAAAGCAGGAGAAAATAACAGTCAAGCAGAATACTACTGCAGAATATAACTAATGTTCTAGCACACCTATCACACTATAATAGTATAATATAGTATAATAGGCAGCCAAGGGAGGATCGTGCATGAAAATACTGCGGAAATTCAGAGTACTGCTTGTTGTCACTTTTACTCTCGTTGCAGCGATTTCGGGTGTGGCAGCGAATCCGCCGGCTTCGGCGCCGACTGATGGCAAGTACAAGAATTTTTATTCGGATGGCTGGTTTGGTACTTATGCATTGCGTGAGTTTGACAAAGTGGCGCCGACTCCCGGTGTGAACTGGTTTGTCGAAGACGCGCAGGATTGGCTTGCTCGAGCGCAACGTGACGGCTGGATTGTCAAAACAAAACCGTCGGAAGCGGTCAACGGTTCGATCATTGTCGGTTATCACGAAGGTCTGGCCTGGGTGGGAATTGCGCGCGAAGTGACCGATCAGGGGTTGATATTTGAAACGGTAATGGGTAGCGAAGGGAAACCTGCGCGCTATTGGATGAAGTTCTCGGAAATTGATAAGTTAATCCATTTTAAAGGCTGTATTCTGCCGCAACGAGTTCCCAATGTCAAGTCGGTCAGTCCGATGAGTGATTATAAAGGATTGCGTGGCTTTACCGGATTGGCTTGGCCGGTGCAGGAGTTTGACAAGGTGGCGCCGAAACCAGGTTTCAACTGGCAGGGAGCCGAGAGGGACTGGGCCAAAGAAGCGGCGGACAAGGGTTGGCGTGTTGCGAAAAACCCGACGGAAGTCAAATCGAATGGTTTGCTTCTTTTGAAGAATTCGACAAAAAACCTTTATATGGTCGCTGTAGTGCGAACCGTAGAAAAACCGGTCATTGTCTTTGATTTCGTCGATCCGTCGTTTAGCCGGATCATCACGGCTCGCTTGACAATGGAACAATTGTTGGATAAAAATGCATTTGGCGGGTACGTGTTTGAAGCGACGGTATTACCTGAACGAACAAAAAAGTAGTAAGATAGAGACCTGTCAATCAAAAAAAATGTTGCATTCGTAACAGGAGACGAGTTCTTGGAGGAATCACGGTAAGTGCTGAGCAGGCAGGTTCAAAAGTATGACCTAAATCAGCTTTATGCGGGCATGATTGTCGCGGAGCTGATGACCTCAGAAGACGGTAAGGCGATTTTAAGCCAGGGAACCGTCCTTACTAACAGTCTGATCCGCCTGCTGAACCAGTGGGGGGTAGAAAAGGTATCGATTTTGCTGCCGGAAAGAGAAAAAAGTCAGCAGGTAGAATCGATTGAGCCTGAAACTGTTCAAGAAGAAAAACGCATCAAAGAAGAAGCCGCTCTGCCTTGGTCATTTGACCGGGCAGCTTTTAATGCCTATTATAAGGAAACGGTAGAGCTCGTAAAGACTGCATTTAACTCGATCAGCCTGTTCCGCGAGGTGCCGGTGGCCCGCATGCAGGAACTGGCGAATCAAAAGATTGATCCCCTGGTTGATGCGCCGGGAATCATGAACCATTTGCTGATGATCCGCCATACTCATGACTATACCTTCGAGCACTCAGTCAACGTGGCCATTCTTTCCGGCGTACTCGGCAAATGGATGGGAATTCGCGGTCAGGAGTTGCGAGATTTGATTTTTGCCGGACTAATGCATGATATCGGCAAGAGCCAGATTCCGGCCGATGTACTGAATAAGCCTGGTAAGCTACTGCCGAAGGAACTGGACGTCATGCGGATGCATGCCTCCAAAGGCTACTACTTGTTGCGGGAAGTGCCACAGGTGCCGACAGTGGTGATGTGGGCGGTACTGCAGCATCATGAACGGATGGATGGCAGCGGCTATCCGTTGAAACTCAAAGGTGAGAACATCCACAAATTCGCCAGGATTATTTCGGTGGCCGACACGTATGATGCCATGACTTCCGATCGAGTTTACCGAAGGCGCACCACCCCCTATCATGTGATCGACGAGTTGTTTGGACAGATGCACGCTACGCTAGATCCGGTTGTATGCAGCACCTTCCTCTACCATGTAAAGGATTTCATGAGCGGCAACATCGTACTGTTAAGCGACGGGCGCCAGGCAAAGATCGTCCACCCCGGCAATTATCCGAATGGACTCCCGTTGGTCGAGACGGCGGACGGACAGTTCGTCAATCTTGAGAAAAAGCGCGAGATAAAGATTTACGGATTGATTAGCGCCTAGGAGGTCAAGCGCAGCCGCCGTTGCATCCGCACGGTGGCTGTTTTTAGCTGTATGCGATTAAATCTGCAGGAGGTTCCGATGAGTATCAAAACATTGTTCCAAACGAAGAAGTTGGTGGTATCATGCGAGATTTTTCCGCCTAAACCGGATTATCCGCTCGAGTCGATCTTTGCCACACTGGAGTCTTTGAGTTCGATGCAGCCCGATTTCATCAGCGTCACCTATGGTGCGGGCGGTAGCTCCTGCGCCCGGACAGTCCAGATCGCATCCAAGGTGAAGAACGACTACAAAGTAGAGACGTTGGCCCACCTGACCTGTGTCGGTGCTGACAAACAGGCGACCGATGCAGTTCTGGACCAACTTAAGGACAATAATATCGGCAATGTGCTTGCCTTACGCGGCGATCTACCGCCGGAAATTCCCTGTGGCAGCGGCGCAGACTATCATGAATACGCCAAAGACCTGATTAGCCACATCCGGTCAAAATACGATTTTTGCATCGCCGCCGCGGCTTACCCGGAAGGGCATCCGCGCTGCGAATCGCTCGCACTGGACCGACAACGTCTGAAGCAAAAAGTCGATGCCGGGGCGGATTTCCTGATTACTCAGCTGTTTTTTGATAATCAGTCCTTTTATTCGATGATGGAACAATTGCATCGGATCGGTGTAGATTGTCCGGTTGCCGCCGGTGTGATGCCGGTGCTCAATGCGGCTCAGATCCGGCGCATTACTGAGCTTTGTGGCGCGACGATACCCGACAGGCTCGCAAAAATCCTTGGCAAGCATGGCGGAAATCCGGCTGACATGGAGCAAGCCGGTATCGAATACGCCTGCGAACAGATCCGCGCTCTCGCAGAGCAAGGGGTTGCAGGGATTCACCTTTACACGATGAACAAACCGCAACAGGCTCGGCAGATATTGCATCAGACCGGATTGATCCCTTGAGCTGGTTCTCTGACGGGAACAGGAGTATACTATTAACAGCGAGACATCCAACACAGCAATTCAAGAATGAAAGGCCGGGATACGAATGAATCAGACAGATCAACTTTGTGTCAACACGTTGAGGTTTTTGGCGGTGGATGCCGTAGAAAAAGCGAAATCCGGTCATCCGGGGTTGCCACTCGGCGCGGCGCCGATGACGTATGTATTATGGGACCGTTTCATGAAGCATAATCCAGCGCAGCCATCCTGGGTCGACCGTGACCGATTCATTCTTTCGGCCGGCCATGGATCCGCATTGTTGTATGCGTTGTTACATACCTTCGGTTACGGGTTGCCGCTTGAAGAGCTGAAGAAATTCCGCCAATGGGAGTCGTTGACCCCGGGTCACCCGGAATACGGCATGACGGTCGGCGTGGAAGCGACAACCGGGCCACTCGGCCAGGGGTTTGCAATGGGAGTCGGCATGGCGATTGCCGAGAAGCATTTGGCGGCAGTGTTCAACAAGCCGGGACTACCGATTGTCGATCACTTCACTTATGCGCTGGTATCCGACGGAGATCTGATGGAGGGTGTCTGCGCCGAAGCCGCTTCCCTGGCGGCGACGCTGGGACTCGGCAAACTGATTTACCTGTATGATGACAACCATATCTCAATTGAGGGCAACACCGAGCTTGCTTTCACCGAAAATGTCCGCCTGCGTTTCCAGGCATACGGCTGGCAGGTGATTACTGTACCAGACGGCAATGATCTCGGCCTAATCGAGGAAGCGCTGCGACTGGCGCGTGAAGATAAGGAACGTCCTACGCTGATTGCGGTGCGCACCCAGATCGGTTTTGGCAGCCCCAAACAAGGCACGGCGGCGGCGCATGGCGAACCTCTGGGCAGCGAAGCGGCCGCAGCTACCCGCCAGACGCTGGGATGGCCACCCGAAGCACGGTTTCACGTGCCGGAGGAAGCGGCGGCGCACTTTGCCAAAGCGACGGATCGAGGTGTCGAGTGGGAAACGCAGTGGCAGGCCATGTTTGCTGAATACCAGAAACAATATCCGGAAGAAGCCGCTCAGTTCCATAATGCCATGAATGAAATCCTGCCACGTGACTGGAAGGAAAAGATCCCCTTGTTCGGCGCCGGCGCGATGGCCACACGTGAATCATCCGGCAAGGTGATGAACAAATTGGCTGCGGTGTTGCCGCAATTTGTCGGCGGGTCTGCCGACCTGGCCCCTTCCACCAAGACCTGGCTGGATGGATTTGCCGGATTTAGCGCGACGCAACCGGAAGGCCGCAACCTGCATTTCGGTATTCGCGAACACGCTATGGGTTCCATCGTCAACGGCATGGCGCTGCACAGGGGCCTGATCCCTTACGGAGCGACTTTCTTCGTGTTTTCCGACTACATGCGTCCGGCATTGCGGATGGCAGCATTGATGCAGACCCATTCGATCTTCGTATTCACGCATGACAGTATCGGTGTGGGTGAAGACGGGCCGACCCATCAACCGATCGAGCACTTGGCCTCACTGAGGGTGATTCCCGGGCTTACCGTCATCCGTCCGGCCGAGGCGAACGAGACCCGTGGCGCCTGGCTGCTGGCCATCGAGCGCAAAAAACCGGTGGCATTGGTTTTGACTCGCCAAAAACTGGCCACACTGGAACAGATGGGGAATGAGGCTGCGGTCGGCGTGGCTTATGGAGCCTACATCGTCAAGGATGCGCCGCAAAAGAATCCGCAAGTGATATTGCTAGCCAGCGGTTCTGAGCTGGAAATCTGTCTGCAAGCCGGAGAATTGCTCTCGCAGCAGGGAGTACGGGTGCGTGTCGTGTCGATGCCTTCCTGGGAATTGTTCGATGAACAGGCGGAAGAGTACCGCCGCCGCGTTTTGCCGGTCGGCGTGCCGGTGCTTTCCGTCGAAGCCGGCGTAACACTGGGCTGGAGCAGATACACCGGGGCGCAGGGAGATTCGCTCGGGATCGACCACTTCGGCGCTTCGGGGCCGGGGCCGCAGGTGATGGAAAAATTCGGCTTCACTGCGGAAAACGTTGTCAAACGGGCGTTGGCATTACTAAAATAATCGGTAGATCAGGAATCTAGGAGGTTGCCTATGTCGGGAAAGTACATCATTGTTGATGGCAGCAGCCTGATTCATCGGGCGTTCTACGCATTGCCAACACTGACAACATCAAGTGGTCACTTCACGAACGCGGTCTTCGGTTTTACCAATATGGTCGTCAAGCTGATCGCCGACCTGAAACCGGCCGGTATCGTTGTCGCGTTCGACAAGGGAAAACATACCTTCCGCAACGAGCAGTACGCCGAATACAAGGCGCAGCGCAAGCCGACCCCGTCGGAACTGTCCGAACAGTTTCCCGCCGCCCGCGAAGTTTTGGATGCGCTGGGGATCACCGTATTGGAAATCGCCGGATTCGAAGCGGATGACATCATTGGCACGCTGGCCAGCAAAGCCGGCCCCGACCAAGAGATCCTGATCGTGACCGGTGACCGGGACGCCTTGCAACTGGTCGGGCCAAGAGTTCACGTACTGCTTACCAAGCGGGGGATTTCCGAGTTTGAAGAAGTCGATCCGGCTGCGCTGACGTTCGGCTACGGCCTGACGCCGCAACAGGTGGTTGAGATGAAGGGACTGATGGGGGATGCCTCGGACAATATTCCCGGCGTACCCGGCGTCGGTGAGAAAACCGCCAAAAAACTGATCGATGATTTCGGTTCGATTGACGGGGTCTATGCGAACATAGAACAGATTACCGGCGCCAAACTGAAAGAGAAGTTGCTGGCAAACAAAGAAATGGCCTATCTGTCGAAACAATTGGCGACGATTGAATGCAATGCACCGGTTCCGACCGATATTACGCAGTACAGCGTCAGTCCCGACATGGATAAAGTCCGTCATGTCGCGGAAAAATATGAGTTCCGAGCTCTGCCTGGCAAGATTGCCAGTTGGATATTTAATGATGCGTCAAATACTGCGCCGAATGTGGCGATCGCGCCACAAATGCCGTTTTGTCGACAGATTGTCGAAATGGCAGACTTTGCGGCGATGGAGCTGCAGATCCGTCAAATGGGAACGCTGTTCTTTTTGGCGAGTTATGCTGGCCAAACTCCCGTCGATGCCTTCAGCGGCGCCTCAGTGGCTATCAACGGCGAGAGTTGTCAGATTGCAGCAGATGCGCCGGCCTGGTGCGGGTTTCTGCGATTGTTGGCCGACCCGGCGCTGCCCAAGGTCACCCACGATGCCAAGAAGGTTTTCAATGTCTGTCATGCCAGCGGAATCGCCTTTACAGGGCTTCAGTTCGACACCATGGTTGCCGCTTATCTGATCAATCCGACCGGCAACGGGCACTTGCCAGAACAGGTGGTCGCCGCGCTGCTGCCGGAATTGTTTGCCCAGCAACTGGCGAAACTCGAGGAAATCGGCGCCAAAGAGCTTTGGCAGCAAATCGAGCTGCCCCTGATCGAGACCCTGTCGCTTATGGAAACGCACGGAATCCGGCTGGACAGAGAGGCGCTTGATGCGATGGATAAAGAAATCGCATCGCGGATCCAACTGCTGCTAGGCCAGATTTACGAACTGGCGGGTGAATCGTTCAATGTAAATTCGACCAAGCAACTGGGCGTTGTTCTGTTTGAAAAACTCGCTCTGCCAGTGGGTAAGAAAACGAAGACCGGATATTCCACCGATGTGGAGGTGCTGGAAAAACTCGCCGGCGCGCATCCCATCATCGACCATCTGCTGGAATACCGGATGTTGACCAAACTGAAATCGACCTATCTTGACGGATTGCGACCGCTGATTCGACCAGAAACTGGCCGGGTCCACACGCACTTCAACCAGACGGTAACTGCTACGGGCCGGCTTTCCAGTTCGGACCCAAACTTGCAGAACATACCGATCCGTAGCGAACTGGGCCGCAAAATCCGCAGCTTGTTCGTTCCAGGGGAGGGTTATGACCTACTGGTTGCCGCCGACTATTCGCAGATCGAGCTGCGCCTTTTGGCCCACATGGCCGGCGACCAGAACATGATCCGTTCATTTTTGTCCGGAGAGGACATTCATACACGGACGGCGGCGGAAGTATTCGGTTTGCCGATCGAGCAGGTCAGCGGGGAGCTTCGCTCGCGGGCCAAAGCTGTCAATTTCGGCATTGTCTATGGCATCAGCGATTACGGCTTGTCGCAGGGCATCGGCGTCAGCCGCAAAGAGGCGGCTGAGTATATCGCCGGCTACTTTGCCCGTTATCCGGCGGTGAAGGATTTTATCGACAGTACGATTATGGAAGCGCGGATGACAGGATATGTAAGCACCCTGTTCGGTCGGCGCCGGTATCTGCCGGATATCAATAGTCCCAATTTCAATCTCCGTTCGTTCGCCGAACGGACTGCCATGAACACGCCGGTACAGGGGACGGCCGCCGACATCATCAAGAAAGCGATGATCACCGTACAGCGTGAGCTGAAGGAAAAGGGCCTGAAGAGCCGGATGCTGCTGCAGGTTCATGACGAGCTGGTGCTGGAAGTCATCCTGCCGGAATTGTCTGTAGTATCTGCCCTATTAAAGGATGCAATGGAAGGCGCCGCACAGTTGTCGGTGCCGTTGTCAGTCGAGATCAAGCAGGGCCCTAATTGGGCCGAAACCAAATAGGAGTTGCGTTGTTAATGCCTGAATTGCCAGAAGTGGAAACGATTTGCCGTTCATTGCGCGACCATGTGGTCGGCAAGAAGTTGGCAGAAATTGAAATTCAATTACCACGCCTGATCAAATGGCCCTCGCCGGAGGACTTCCGTTCCATTATGACGGGACGGACCATCGAGGCGCTGGAGCGTCGCGCCAAATATCTGCTGTTTCATCTGGATGGGGACTGGGTACTGGTGGTCCATCTGCGGATGACGGGGCGGCTTTATTATCGCAGGGCCAATACGGAACCAACGGGATCGCCCCGCGTCGTATTCCGCTTTTCCAGTGGCGATGCGCTCGAGTATTATGATACTCGTACTCTCGGAACCCTATACTTATTGCGGCAGAATGAACTGAGCCGGATTTATGGATTGAATTCGCTGGGTCCGGAACCGCTGACAGAGTCGTTTACTCCCGAGTATCTGTCAAACGGCCTGGCAAAGCGAAAAGGAAAGCTCAAGAGCGTATTGCTGGACCAGGCATTTATCGGTGGTTTAGGCAATATCTATGTGGATGAGAGTCTGGCCAGGGCCGGCCTGCACCCCGAACGACGAGCCAATCAGCTTGCGTTGCCGGAGGTGGAGCGGCTGTATGAAGCAATCAATTTTGTCATTGATAAGGGCATATGTGGCAATGGAACGACGTTCCGCGATTATCTGGACGGAATAGGCAACAAGGGCGAGTTTCAGAACGATTTGTGCGTCTACGGCCGCAAAGCGTTGCCTTGCCCAGTCTGCGGCACACCGATTGTCCGTACGGAGGTAGGCGGCAGAGGCACGCATTTTTGTCCGCAGTGCCAGCCGGAGATCAAATGACTATCGGCAGGGCATTGCGGATCGGTCTGACCGGCGGGATTGCCAGCGGCAAGAGTACGGTCAGCGAGATGCTAAGGCAGTTGGGAGCCGTTGTCATCGATACCGATCAGATTGCACGCGAAGTGGTTCAACCGGGTTCACCCGCCGTACAGGCGCTGCATGAACGTTACGGCGATGCGATTCTCCATCCCGATGGGGCCCTGCGGCGCGAACGTCTCGGTGAGATTGTGTTTGCCAGTCCGGAGGAAAAAAACTGGCTGGAACAACTGTTGCATCCTCTGATTAAAAAACGTGCCGAAGAATTGGCGCAGCAGGCCGCCGAACAGGGGGCCGCGGTCGTAGTGTTTGATGTACCGCTGTTGTTCGAATCCGGTTGGAATCATAATGTTGACCAGGTATGGGTCGTGCATGTGCCACCCGGGGTGCAACGGCAGCGGCTCAAATTGAGAGATGGTTACTCTGATGCGGCCGTGTCGGCCAGGCTGGCTGCGCAGTGGCCGATTGACGAGAAAGCTGCGCAAGCGGATCTGGTGCTTGACAACACGGGAACGCAGGAGGAGACCAGACGTCAGGTCCAAGCTGCCTGGAATGCTGTCCGGCGATCGAGCCGACAAACAATTGATCGATAAGGGGCGCGAAAAGCGTGCGTAAACAGTTTGCGAACATGATGCTGATCCTATTTTTGTTCGCATTGAGCTTGACTTTATTTACCGGTTGCAGCAAGAAAACCGAAAAAGCAGAAAACCGGACAGGGCCATTGACTGTCGGCGGGAAAATCAGTGTAGGCAGCGCAATCGAGCCTGAGACATGGAATCCGCTGATCAGTGAGCTGGCGGCGGTACAGGATGTGGGCCGACTGGTGTTTGCCGGACTGGTGCTGCAAAACGACAAAGGCGAATGGATCCCCGACCTGGCCCAGGAAGTTCCGACGCAGGTCAACGGTGGGATCAGCGCCGATGGGTTGACTTGGACGTTCCGGTTGAAACGTGATTTGAAATGGCAGGATGGCCAGCCGGTCACGGCGCAGGACGTTCGCTTCACCTACGATTTTATCCTGCAAAACAGGCAGTCGGTTCCCTGGCGAGAAGGTTATGAAAAGATCCTCTCGGTCAATGTCGTTGACAGCGCAACGGTAACCATACGTTATGCCGAGGCATATCCACATGCGATACGGTTGTTTCCTTTCTTGTTGCCGTCTCATCGCAGCGCTGAACTGGCGGATGTGCGCCAGCAAAACTTTAATCGGCTACCGGTAGGCGCGGGGCCTTATGTACTTAAGGAATGGCGGCAGGGCGATGCGCTGATGTTCGTGGCTAATCCGCTTTATCATCGGGGCAAGCCGAATCTGGACGAAATCAGTTACAAAATTGTGCCGGACCGTCAGATTGTTCTCAGTCAGCTGAAAATCGGCGAAGTCGATCTGGTAGGCAATATTGCGTTCGACCAACTGGAACAGCTGCTGTCTGTCACGGGAGTCAACACTTTCCTTACCCGTGGCGTTGTGTGGGAGCACATCGACTTCAACGTCGATAATCCGTTGTTTAACGATGTCCGGGTTCGTCAGGCGATTTCTGTTGCCGTCGACCGGACGGCTCTCATCGAAAAAACATTGAAAAACGCCGGATTTCCGGCTTATACCGACATCCATCCGTCATCCTGGGCCTATGGCGCCAATCTGACTTTTCCGGCGCGAAACCTGCCACACGCCAGGGAACTGATGGCGGCGGCCGGCTGGCGGGCCGGCTCTGATGGCGTACTGCAAAAGGAAGGTCGTCGGATGTCATTTTTGTTGACTTTGCCTGCCGGCGAAAGGTTTCGTATCCAAGCGGCAGAGGCCTTGGCGGGGCAGCTGGCAGAGATCGGCGTAGAAATGCGGCTTCAACCGGTTGAACGAAGGCAGTTCTTTGCCGATGTGCTACCGAACCGTCGTTTTGCAGCTGCCAGTTTTGCCTGGGTCAACAGTACGGAGCCGGACAACTACGACTTTTGGCATTCACGCCGCATTCCTTCGACGGCTAACCGTTTCACCGGCAAAAATTATGCCGGTTGGAAATCGACCGAAGCAGATATTCTGCTTGATTCGCTTAGACTCGGAGGAACCCTCGATTCAAGACGCGAAAGCTATCGCCGGCTACAGGAACTCCTGCTGATAGAAGCGCCGGTGATCCCGCTTTACTATCGGGCTGATGTGGCTGCAGCCAAGCGCAGTATCGACTTTTTCAAGCCTAATCCATTTTCAGGCAACTTCTGGAATGTTTGGGAATGGGGGTTGCGATAAAAAAACATAAAAATCGTGAATAATCCAGCGGAAATCGCCTTGACGTGGACAATGCCAGTGTGGTAACATATCTCTTGTCAGTAAAAAACGTGCGGTCGTGGCGGAACGGCAGACGCGCTAGCCTCAGGAGCTAGTGGGG
>CAZOJA010000049.1:0-13021 GCA_964579955.1 uncultured Veillonellaceae bacterium
TTTTGGCGTACTGATGACGCTTTGACAGGCCAATCGGGCTGGCGATATAATAAGAAAAACAGTCGGCATCGGAGGCCGGAACTTTGATAGCAGAAAACGTGGCTACCCTGAAAAAAACAATAAAGTCTGCCGACGTCACGATTGTAGCCGTGACCAAGACCCAACCGGCTGAAAGGGTCCGGCAAGCGGTCGGCGCCGGGCTTTCGGTACTCGGGGAAAACAGGGTCCAGGAGGCCGCCGAAAAAACCGGCTTACTGGCCGACCTTGCGGTGGACTGGCATTTGATCGGACATTTGCAGACAAATAAAGCGAAGCAGGCAGTATCCCTGTTTTCGCTTATTCAGTCGGTGGACAGCCTGAAACTTGCGTTGGAGATCAATCGCCATGCAGCGGCGATGAACAAAGTGCAGGACATTTTGTTGCAGATCAATGTTGCCGCAGAGATAAGCAAATTTGGCATCGAACCTGCGCAGGCCTCGGCTGTCGCGGCGGAACTCGAAACCCTGCCGAACGTCAGACTCTGTGGTATCATGACGATTGCGCCGTATTTTGATCAGGCCGAAAATACCCGTCCGATATTTCGCCAGACGCATGAAATTTATGACCGCATCAGGTTGGAATTGGGTTGTCCTGAATACTTCAACCGGCTTTCCATGGGTATGACCCATGACTATCTGATTGCGCTGGAAGAAGGCTCGAACATGATCCGAATCGGTTCGGGGATTTTTGGCGAGCGACAAACCCGTTAAGAGGAGGTCCGGCATTGAAGCTTTTTGATAAAATTTGGAGCGCACTAGGATTGGTAGAAGCGGAGGAGACGGAGGAACAACCGGTCAAGGCGAAGGAAAAATCCGGCTCCCGTCTGGAACGGAAACCTGAGCGTACGATCAAGCCGAACGAAGAGGATAAACCTTCCCTTTATAAACCGACGCATTCTGTCGCAGTGTCAATCGGACAGCCGATAGGCAAAGCATCGCTTGTTCTGACGCAACCGAACGGATTCGACGATGCCCGTCAGATTGCAGAAAATGTGACCAATGGCAAAACGGTGGTTGTCAATTTCGCCAGAACAGATACCGATACAACCAAACGAACGATAGATTTCATGAGCGGAATCACATATGCCGTCGGCGGAACCGTCCAGAGAGTATCTAACGCCATATTTCTGTTTGCACCGGCGAATGTCGAAATTTTTACAAATGATCGTCACCATGAGGATGAAGCGGCATTGTTGCCGTGGCGCAGCCAAAAATCGGGGAGGGACCATTGATGCTTGAAAATAAACGGATCGGCTTTATCGGCGGCGGCGCCATGTGCGAGGCGATGATCGGCGGGCTGTTAGGCAAGGGCTTGCTCAAGCCTGATCAGATTACGGTGAATGATGTTGCGCCGGCAAGGTTGGACTTGCTAAAAAAACAATTCTCGGTCCAAGTCACAGATTCGGTTGCTGCTGTGGCAAGCGCTTCGGAAATCCTGTTTCTGACGGTAAAACCGCAAGTGATGCCGACAGTTCTGGCGACGATCGGTAAGCTGGTGCCAAAAAAAACCGTCGTGGTCTCGATTGCCGCCGGCATCAAGATTGCAACGATGGAGAAATATCTGCTCGGCGTCCCGGTCATCCGGGTCATGCCAAACACTCCGGTGGCAGTCGGCGAGGGGATGTCAGCGGTTGCCAGAGGCACTCATGCCGACGAAAAGACTGCTCAGCTGATTTCGGAAATGTTTGCCGCTGTCGGTCGTTCCGTGGTGGTTGAAGAATCGATGATGGATGCGGTGACCGGCCTGTCCGGCAGTGGGCCCGCCTTCTTTTTCCTGATGTTGGATGCCTTGTCCGATGCCGGCGTTCGGGTAGGTTTCTCCCGTCAGAACGCTCTGTTGCTATCGGCCCAGACGATGCTGGGCGCAGCAAAAATGGTGCTGGAAACCGGCGAGCATCCCGGAAAACTGAAGGATATGGTCACTTCGCCTGGCGGTACGGCGATCACCGGGGTCCATATGCTGGAAACTCATTCGATCCGCGCCTCGTTGATTGAGGCTGTGGTTGCTGCCACCGCGAGATCCCGCGACATGGGCAAGGATCAATGATTGACCGCGAAAAGATTCTGCGCTATTATCGCGCGACCGGCGATCATGAACTGGCAGCAAGAATTATTACCGCTGCAGAATCGGCCATTCACAACCGGCGCTATCAACTCACGGAGTTTCTCGATCCGCATGGCTATTCCATCGCCGAATCGGCGGCTGCTTATGAGGACAACCTCGAACTGCGTTGCGGCGGAGGCTATCCCGGAGCTGAAAGAGTGCGGGCGGCATTTGTCAACAAAGACTTTCGCGGGGAAGTCGATTTCTCGATCGCTGCGCTCGGGCTGGAATGGGATGCCCGTTACTATGATCTGTCACATCGGGATGTGTTGGGCGGTTTGCTTGCGTTAGGCATCAAGAGGTCAGTCATCGGTGACATATTGATGCTGAGCGGCGCTTGTCAGATTATCGTAGACTCCAGCATCAGCGCGTTTTTACTTGGCGAGTTGCAGCGAATCGGCGCCGCCAACGTCAAAGTCAAACCGATCGATTTTTCCGCTTTGCAACAAAAGCCGGAAACAGTAAAGGAAATCCGCGCCACGGTTGCTTCCTTACGGCTCGACTCCGTAGCTGCGGCTGGGTTTGGTGTGTCTCGCACCCAGATGACCGAAGAGATCCAGGCGGAAAAAGTAAAGGTCAACTGGAAAGACGCCAAAAATGCGTCACAGAACGTAAAGGCTGGGGATATTATTTCCTTTCGCGGTCGAGGTCGCGTGGAAGTCGTTGAGATCACCGGACAGACAAAAAAGGGACGGACGGGCGTCTTGTTGAAAAGATACATATAGGCTGCCCAGGCCGCCGATATCATATCCTGCCTACAGATTGAAAAGGGGTGGACTTGTGCTGACACCGCTGGATATTCAGAACAAGAAGTTCAAAAAGGAATTTCGGGGCTATGACCCTGTGGAAGTCGACCAGTTCATGGCCGAAGCGGCCAAGAGCTATGAACGGCTGTTGCAGGAAACAATGGACCTGAAAGACAATATTGAGCGATTGACCACGAAACTCGAACATTATCAGCACATGGAAGCAACTTTGCACAGCACGCTCGTTATCGCCCAGGAGACTGCCGAAGAGGTCAAACTGAACGCCAAACGGGAATGCGAGCTGATGATGAAGGAAATGGAGGTCCGCGGACAGCGCCTGCTTGATGAAGCCAGTGCAAAAGTTCGCCGGATGAATGTCGAATACGAAGAATTGCGGAAACATGCCCAAGTGTTTCGGATTCGACAAAAAACGTTGCTGGCGGCTCAGCTGGAAATGCTGAAAAAAGATGAGGAAGATGACAACTGAACCATAATGGATGAAACTTTGCAAATTCATCAATTGGCCAATGGCGTATCACTGCCGGTACAGGTTCAGCCGCGCGCCGGAACCAATAAAATCAGAGGGGTTCATGACGGCCGGCTAAAACTGGCGATCGCTGCGGCGCCGGTTGATGGGGAAGCAACCGCACAGTGCCTGCGTGTTCTGGCAGATATTTTTTCGGTTTCAAACAGCCAGGTGAAGTTATTGTCTGGCGCTCAAAGCCGCAAAAAGCTCTTTCTGATCGAAGGCGTCTCGCTGGAGTATTGTCACCGGATCTTGGCGGCGCATCTTCAAAAAGGATAGTATGCTCACGACAAAAATCTAAACCTGTCATATTATCATGGCAGGTTTTTTATTCGCAACCCATCCTGTTCGGTAATTGATTATTACGTAATCAGAGGATATAGCGACTTATGCAACAATGGCCTTTGATTCTTGACATCGCCCGTAATGTTGGTCTAATCGGAATTATCGCCTATCTGACGACACGGTTGCCGGCAGTTCGCCATGCGCTGTCGCAGTCTACATTCCGTCGACGCGACAAACTGATCCTGGCTCTTGTATTCGGCGGCTTTTCAGCCTTTGGCAACTTTTTGGGAATTCCGGTCATGGGATCCATGGCCAATACCCGGATTGTGGGACCGATTGCCGGCGGTTTGATCGGCGGTGTATGGGTCGGGGTGGGCGCCGGAGTGCTGGGCGCTGTTCCCCGTTATTTCATGGGTGGATTCACCATGTGGGCTTCTGTGGTTGGCAATGTTGCCGCAGGTTTGATCAGCGGTCTGGTGTACTGGAAACTCCGCAATCGACGCCTTGAACTTCCCATTGCGCTTGCCACAGGACTGGCGGCCGAGGTATTGCTGAAACTGCTTGTTCTGACCATTTCAAAACCTTTTGAGCGAGCCTGGGAACTGGAAAAAATCATCGGCATCCCAACCATCATTGCCAATACATTGGCAGTCGGTCTGTTCGTTTATATCGTTCGCGACGTATTTCATGAACAGGACAAAGTTCAGGCGAAATCGGCACAGCAATCGATGCGCCTGATTCAGCAAAGCACCGAATTGCTGGGAGAGGGACTGAACAGTAAGACCGCCGGTAAGATCGTCAGGATCATCTGGCTGGAAACCAACGCAGCTGCCGTAGCACTGACCGATACGACACATATATTGGGTTTCGTCGGCGCCGGTCAAGAACATCATGGCGCCGGATCGCCTCTGCCGGCGGCAGTTGTCGGTGGACCGGGAGAAACAGCCACGATCGAGGTAATGGACAAGCAGGCCTGGGGTTGCATCGGTCACAAATGCAACCTGAGCAGCCTGATTAACGCCCCCTTGATAGTCGACGGCAATTTGCGCGGAACTTTGCTATATTTTAAAGCGAATCAGGATTTAATTACCCCGTATGAACTGGAAATGGTGCAGGGGCTTGCTGATTTTCTCAGCTTAATGCTGGATAAACGTCAGCTGAACGAACAAAAGATCATGTTGTCGCAAGCGGAATACATGATGCTGAAAGCACAGGTGAACCCTCATTTTCTGTTCAATACGTTGGGAACCATCCGTGCTTTGGTGCGAACCGCTCCGGAAAAAGCCCGGGCCCGGATCAAGGACCTGTCGGATTTTCTGCGGCGTTCGTTGGAGCGTTCGCAGGACATGATTCCCTTGTCCGAAGAACTTGACCTGGTGCGATCCTATATCCGGCTGGAACAATCGCGTTTCGGCGAACGGGTCCGGCTTAACGAGACAATTCAGCCCGACTTGTTGGAAGCGCAGGTGCCTGTATTCACATTACAGCCGATTATTGAAAATGCCATCAAACACGGACTGGCTTCAAGGCAATCCGGTGGCACGTTGCAGTTGCGGATTCATGCATTGGAGAGAGAGCTGCAAATTGAAGTCGCAGATGACGGCGTCGGGATCAGCGCGGAACGGTTGCAGGAAGTCTCTCGTTTTGATGGATGTCTTTCACGGGGAACCTCTGGCACGGGTATCGGGTTGCACAACGTTCACCGACGGATTCAGGCAACTTTTGGCGCAAACTACGGTCTGCAATTGTCAAGCCAGCTAGGGCAGGGAACCGTTGTGCGGATTCGGATGCCGTTAGTCCACCGTTCGGAAGGAGATGCCATATGATCATCAGGGCGCTGGTGGTTGACGATGAATTGCCGATGTGCGATGAATTGCGTTGCGTACTGACTGCTACCGGAACCATTGAAGTGGTCGCGGTCTGTCACAACGGGCAGGAGGCTCTGTCGTATTTATCCAATCATGCAGTAGATGTGGCATTTCTTGATATCCAGATGCCAGGCATGACCGGGATGGAGCTGGCACAAAAAATACTCAAACTCAACAATCCGCCGATGCTGGTGTTTGTCACGGCCTATAGCCATTATGCGGTGGATGCCTTTGCCGTGAATGCAGCCGATTATTTGCTGAAACCGTTTGACGAACAGGATATCGACCGGGTGTTGCAGCGAATCAGTCAGCGCATGCGGCAAAATGTCCGCAAACCGTTGAAACACTTGAGCAAAGTTTTGGCAGAAGCCGGCGATCGACTGGCCGTGATCGAAACAAACCAGATACAGTTCATTGAAGCCGAAGATCGACAAGTGTTCCTGTATACGGTTGATAATAAACGCTATGGCATCCGCAATCGGCTGAACGAGCTGGAAGCAATGCTCGATCCAGCGGTGTTTTTTCGCTGCCACCGCAACTTCATCGTGAATATCGATCAAATAGGCCAACTGGCCAACTGGTTTCATCGTGGCTACTTGTTGATTATGAAAAACTCACTGCGGGAAATCCCGGTTGGCAGGGTATATGCCAATCGGTTGAAAGATCATTTTCCCATTTAATCGATCGTGTGGCAGTGTTTTTTTCGTGGCCGGAGAATGTCGTTCAGCTATGAAAATGCGCTGTTCGTCGAAATCTCTTTGACCTGTAAGCCGCTTCCTCTCTAATATAAGATTATGAATCTTATGACGAAGGGGCGGTTCTGAGTGACATTTGAACAGTGGGGCAAAAAGTACGGCCTGATTCTTTCCATCGCAGTCTTTTTTCTTATCTGGTCTTTACCGACGCCAGCCGGCATGAGCCTGGTTCAGCACAAACTGTTATCCATATTTGGCGCGGCGATCGTGATCTGGATAACCATTGGCATCAACTTTGCCGTCAGCACCTTTGCAATTGTTGCACTGCTTTATTTTTGGGTCGGCAACCCTACCGGAGCAATGACGAAGGACGGCAATCTGGTCCGCAGTGCCGCTTTTGCCGTCAGTGGCTTCGCTTCTCCTTCCTTGTGGCTTTTGGTCACAGGATTTGTGCTTTCGATTGCCATGACAAAAACCGGTGTAGCAAAACGTATCGCCCTGACGATTATGAAAAGCATGGGCAGAACGCCTGCCGGAGCAATCGCCGCTTCCATGCTGGCCAATTTCATCGTAGCCCCGTTCACTCCGTCCAACACGGCCCGCACAGCGGCCATGTTGCCGATCATTGAAGGAATTGCGACGGCTTATAACGCCAAACCCGGTCAGTCAAACTTTGGCAAGGCCCTGGCATTGTCGGCGACCTTTACTTCCAATATCACCGGTTCGGCATTTCTGACCGGGACGATTCCCAATCCGGTCGCCATCGGCCTGATTGCCAGCGCGGCCGGTGCTTCGGCGTTCACCACCTGGAGTTTCTGGGCGATGGCTGCCGTTCCGACCAACATCATCATTCTTGCATGCACCCTGTGGCTCTGCCTGCGTCTGTATCCGGCCGAAGTCAAGAGCGTCCCCGGCGGCATGGAATACATCAACAAGCAGCTGCTCGAGATGGGACCGATGAGTCTGTCGGAAAAGAAGGCGGTAGGCTATTTTTTGCTAGCACTGGGCATGTGGTCTACCGACAGTCTGCATAAATTCGACTCGACAATGATTGCCTTCGCTGTCGGTTTGCTGATTTTCCTGCCACGAATCGGAGTCTTGGAATGGAAGGAAACTGAAAAATCTTTGCCGTGGGAGCTGTTCGTTTACTTTGGCGGCGTGTTGACACTTAGCGGCGTACTGATGAACACCAAGTCCTTTGAATGGCTGGTCAAGGCGGTTATGGCCGGACTCGGGCTGCAATCGCTGCCGATGATGCCGCTGCTTATCATATTATTGGGGTTTTCCATCTTCAGCCATGTGATATGGTCCACAACAACCGCCATGACCGGCGTCATGATCCCGATTTACATCGGCCTGGCGCAAGCGATGAATTTTCCGGTCATCCCGTTTTGCGTACCTCTGGCGATCATGATGGCCTACGCGCTGTTCTTGCCGTTTAACACGATGGGCAATATCATTGTGTTCGGCGCCGGCTATTATTCAGTCTCCGACCAGTTAAAGACCTCGGTGATCCTTGGTTTTATCATCTGGGGCCTGTGGATTGTCACCGCCTATACCTGGTGGAAATGGCTGGGCTTATTATAAATAACTAAAAACTTTATTTTGGGAGGGGACAACATGGATAAAGTCGATGTCATCGTGATTGGGGCCGGTGTGGTCGGTCTGGCGATTGCCGCTGAAATCACCGCGAAATACCCTGAGGCCTGTCTGGCGGTTTTGGACAAAGAGCAGCAATTTGGTTGGCATACGTCAAGTCGCAACAGCGAAGTCATTCATGCCGGCATGTATTATCCGACCAATAGTCTTAAAGCACGGATCTGTGTGGAAGGTAACCCGCTATTGTATAGTTTCTGCAATCAATACGGCATCCCTTATCAACGGATCGGCAAACTGATCATTGCCCGTGAAGAAAGTGAGATCCATCACATCGAAGAGATCGCCAAACAAGGCAAAATCAATGGCGTTAACGACTTGGTGCTGCTTGAGCGCGAAGCCATCGCCAAAATGGAGCCGCATATCACAGCCGTGGCAGCGATCCATTCTCCTTCAACCGGTATCATTGACAGCCACAAATTGATGGCAAAGCTCGAACACATTGTGTCTGCCGGTCAGAACAATTTTGTCGCTTATCGCCACGAAGTAACCAATGTGTTTTATAACGGCAGCGAATATGAAGTGACTTTCCGCGGCCCGGATGGAAACGTGGATCAATTGGCCTGCACCTGGTTGATTAACGCCGCCGGACTCTGGTCCGACAAGGTGGGGGAATGGCTTGGCTTGAACAGTGAAACGGAAGGAACCAAGATTTATTGGGTCAAGGGAGAGTATTTCGGCATCTCCGCATCCAAATCGAAACTGCTGAATCATCTGGTTTATCCGCCCCCCCTCAAAGCATTGAAAGGTCTTGGCATCCATGTGACCAAGAGCCTTGACGGCAGGGCAAGACTTGGGCCCAGCGCCTTTTACGTGGATCAGGTCAACTATGACGTCGACGATGCCCATGGTGATGAGTTTTTTCTGGCGGCGAAAAGTTATTTGCCGTTTTTGGAAAGGGAGGATATCAATGCCGATATGGCGGGTGTCCGTCCCAAACTGCAATCACCGACCGATCCGGTCAAAGATTTCGTGATTCGTCATGAGAAAGACAACAATCTGCCAGGATTCGTCAATCTGGCCGGCATTGAGTCCCCTGGCTTGACCGGGTGTCTGGCTATCGGGCGCATGGTAACCCAGTGGGTTGAGCTTTAAATCAATACTTTTCGAGAATTTGACCAGTAATAGAACAGCCGGAGCGGGAGAAATACTTTTCCCGCTCCGGCTGCATTTAATTCGCTGTGACTCGATTCAGGCGATGTCGCGCCCTTCCAGATGGGCGATGAATTGTTGGGCAATGCGCCCGGAACGACCGGAATGGGCAGTTTCCCATTTGATCGCTTCGGCCCGCAGTTCGGCTGCCGGCAGACAGATATTGCGCTTGCGGGCCATCGACTCGACAATTCGCAGATATTCATCCTGATTGGGCGGTGCAAAGGTGAGGGTAATGCCAAATCGATCCGACAGGGATATCTTCTCGTTGATCGTGTCCCATGAGTGCAGATCGTCCGCGTTTGCGCCGGTTCTGTCGCTCCAGGTTTCTTTGACCAGATGGCGGCGGTTTGAAGTCGCATAGATCAGTACATTGTCAGGTTTGGTTTCGACGCCGCCCTCCATCATCGATTTCAGATGGCGGTACTCGATCTCGAACTCCTCGAATGACAGATCATCCATGAACAGGATGAATTTTTTGCCACGTTCACGCAGCACTTGCATAATCGACGAAAGATGTCGCAAATCATGCTTGGTGATTTCTACTAGCCGCAGCCCCATCTCGGAATATTGGTTGAGCAACGCCTTGACAGAAGAAGATTTTCCGGTTCCCCGCGAGCCGACAAGCAGAACGTTGTTGGCCGGTTTTCCGGCAACAAAGGCTTCCGTGTTTTGAATCAAAACCTTTTTTTGTCTTTCGTAGCCGATCAGGTCATCCATCTGGATACGATCGGGATGCCGTACAGGCAGCAGGCCAGCTTCAGAATCCCAGCGAAAAACCGTATAGCGGGCCATATCGCCATAACCGTGGCGGACATAATGTTCTGATAGAGTAGCCGCTGCCGAAGCTTCGTCAATCGTGAATGAACCGTCGGCCAGAATGCCGCGCAGCGGTGCGATGAAACAGCGGCTTTGCCGGCGGGTCGGTTGATACTGCTGCAGGAAGGGGTCGGCAGACGGAATTGCGGCGGTGTGGAAAAAACGCCGCAAGGTGCGGATGTCCGACAACACTGCCTGATACAGACTGCTTCCCAACTGGCCGCCGCTTTTTTCCGCCATGACGCTGAACGGATTTTCCGCCTCCGCAATCAAGTGCAACAAATACTCGATAACGACATTGCCTTCAAGCGACAGCTCCTCCGCGATTTCTATCAGCGCGGCGGTTTTCTCCTCCGACGCGGCATCGCTGCGCAGCAACTGGACCAGTTTGTCCCGCAATATCCCCCGGTAAAGCACCAACCGGTCAAGTTCATTCCAATCAAGTGACATCTCAGGCAACCTCCTCGTCTACTGAAGATAGTGCAACAAACTGATCTATCGAACCGCCAGGCCGAACCATCGGTTCTACCATGTGTTCAGTGGCAATATCCGCCACGATGACGGTCGGCCCTTCATGCGACAGGGCTTGGGAAAACGCGGCCGCGAACTCCGGCGGAGTGGCGGCATAATGGGCCCGGACACCGCAGATCCTGGCAAAGCCGACGAAATCAAACGGCGGCAACTGGACCGAAGTATAACGTTGTTCACAAAACACATGTTGCAGTTGTCGGACCATTCCCAAACTATGATTATCAATGATAACACAGATCAAAGGGATGTTGCGAGCGGCAATCGTGTACAGTTCCATTCCAGTCATCTTGAATCCGCCATCGCCGCAAATCGCGACAACTTGTGAGCCGGGGCAGGCGACTTGCGCTCCCAACGCCGCCGGCAAACCGAATCCCATCGTGCCCATACCGCCGGAAGTGAGCCAGGATCGCGGTTGCGTGATCGTCAGGTGCTGCGCCGCCCACATTTGATGCTGACCGACGTCGGTAGCCCAGATCACTGGGCGCGCAGCGGTTGCCTGCGACATGTGCCGCATGATCCAGGCCGGTGCCAGCGCTTCGTCGCTGACCGGCCGATAATCGGCGTCTCGCCAGGCTGCGATCTGTTGCCACCATTGCGCGAACGAGCAGGGCGGCTGGCAGGATAAAGTCTCAATCAGGCCGGCGATGTTCTGTTCCAGGTTGCCGATAAATTCGATCTGCGCGGCAATGTTACGTCCGACTTCCCCGGCATCAATATCATACTGGATGATGGTTTTGCCTGCGACATACTGGCTGCGATCACCGGTGACCCTGTCGCTGAAACGCGTTCCTACGGCAATGATCAAGTCCGCCTTCGCCACGGCACGGTTTGCGACACGATGCCCATGCATGCCGGTCATGCCCAAAAAAGCCGGCGAGGTCTGTTCAAAAGTTCCCAGTCCCATTAAGGTGCTGACAATCGGCAGGTTGCAGACCGAAGCCAGTCGGTGAACCATTTCATGCGCCTGACCGGCCCTTACCCCGCCGCCGACAATCATGACAGGCCGCTCGGCCGTTTTGATCAAAGATGCGGCTTGCGCAACGGCAGCTTGATCCGGTTTGCCATTTGTCTTCGGAGAATAGCGCGGTGGCTCGGTCTGGCTATGAAAATCATGTTCCGCAGTGAGAATGTCGCGGGGAATATCCAGCAGCACCGGTCCCGGACGGCCAGAACGGGCAATCACGAAAGCCTCGCGAACTTGCTCGGCCAGTTCTTCAATATCTCGGATCAAGATGTTATGTTTGGTTACCGGCATCGTCACACCTGTCACATCTACGCCCTGGAACGCGTCCCGGCCAAGCAGGGGAGTCCCTACCTGACCGGTGATCGCGACAACCGGCACCGAATCCATATAGGCGGTGGCCAGGCCGGTGACCAGATTGGTCGCGCCGGGGCCGGAAGTGGCGATACAGACGCCGACCTTGCCGGACGCACGGGCGTATCCGTCCGCCGCATGCGCCGCCCCCTGTTCGTGCACCGTCAGGATGTGCCGCAGCGGCGCATCGTATAGTGCGTCATAGAGCGGAAGAATGGCTCCGCCGGGGTAGCCGAAGACGGTATCGACGTTGTTTTCCCGCAGACATTCTATGACAATGCGACTGCCTGTGCATTTCATGATTATTTCTTCTTCATCCAGGGCATCATGCCGCGCAGTTCCTTGCCGACCGATTCGATCTGGTGCTCGGCGCCCTGGCGGCGCATCGCATTGAACACCGGTCGGTTGGCCTGGTTTTCCAGGATCCAGGTTTTGGCGAACGTCCCGTTCTGGATTTCCGTCAGAATCTTTTTCATTTCGGCCCGCGTGTCTGCGGTGATGATCCGCGAACCGGTCATGTAATCGCCGAATTCGGCCGTGTCGCTGATCGAGTAGCGCATGCCGGCCATGCCGCCTTCATACATCAGGTCGACGATCAGTTTCATCTCGTGCATGCACTCGAAATAGGCCGATTCCGGCTGGTATCCGGCCTCCACCAGCGTTTCGAAACCGGCGGTGATCAAAGCGGTGATGCCGCCGCAGAGGATGGCCTGTTCACCGAACAGGTCGGTTTCGGTTTCTTCCTTGAACGTGGTGTTGAGCACGCCGGCCCGGGTGCCGCCGATGCCGCGGGCATAGGCCAGGCCTATTTCTCGGGCCATGCCGCTGCTGTCCTGATGGACGGCGAGCAGGCAGGGGACGCCGGCGCCTTCGGTATACTGGCGGCGGACCAGGTGGCCCGGACCTTTCGGAGCGACCATGAAGACATCAATGTCTGCGGCCGGCTGGATCTGGCCGAAATGGATGTTGAAGCCGTGGGCAAAGGCGAGGGCGGCGCCGGATTTAAGGTTGGGGGCGACATGTTCGCGATAGGTCGCGGCCTGCTTTTCGTCGGGAATCAGAATCATCACGATGTCGGCCTGGGCGGTGGCCTCGGCCACGCTAGCGACCTTCAGGCCGTCATTTTCCGCTTTGGCCCAGGATTTGCTTCCCTTGTAAAGACCGACCGTGACATCGACGCCGCTTTCCTTGAGGTTCAGGGCATGGGCATGGCCCTGGCTGCCATAACCGATGACGGCGACCTTGCGGTCCAGCATGAGATCCCAATTGGCGTCCTGGTCATAATA